>NZ_RZOM01001959.1:0-403 GCF_003999175.1 Mesorhizobium sp. M7A.F.Ca.ET.027.03.2.1
GCGGCAGGCCCAGTGCGTTCTGGTCCGGCGTGCGGGAATCCAGCGCACGGACCTCGGCAGCTCGGCCATCCGGAAGCCCAGATAGTCGGTCACGCCGTCATGGTGGATTTGGAGCGATTCGGCCCAGCCGTCGTTGTTGACAGAGAACTGGAAAAAACGGTGATGGAAGTTATTAATCAGCCCTCGGACTTCTGAGCAAGCTGAGCATTTGACGCGCAGCGCTTTCATCAGTCACCAAAGTATTGCAGCCTATTCGCCTGATAGCTGCCAAGATTGCGGCGGCTCGTTGTTCTCCCCCCGATGCGATAACCACGTGCCGTGCGCGTCTCACTGTATCGAGATCAACCGACATCACCCGATCGTTTACCGGATGGTCCACCGTGCGGCCGTCTCGATCCAGGAA
>NZ_RZOM01000195.1:0-7250 GCF_003999175.1 Mesorhizobium sp. M7A.F.Ca.ET.027.03.2.1
GTTCGGCACCGACCAGGTTTCGACAATCTTCGGTTCGGCCGACAGCTACGAAGTCATCACCGAGCTCGACCCCAAAATCGAGTGGTCGCCCGAGCGGATGCTGGCCATCCAGATGAGGACGGCGAGCGGCAGTCTTGTTCCGCTCGGCGCCTTCGCCCGGGTCGATCGCACTGCCGGCGCCCTGACGGTCAACCAACTCGGCCAGCTTCCAGCCGTGACCATCTCCTACAATCTGCCGCAGGGCGTGGCGCTGGGCGACAGCGTGACGCGCATCAATGCGCTCAAGGAGCAGATCGGCATGCCGACGGTGATCTCGACGACCTTCGCCGGCACGGCCAAGACCTTCCAGGATTCTCTTGCCAACCAGGGTTTTCTGGTCGGCGGCGCAATCCTGACCATCTATATCGTGCTCGGCATCCTCTACGAGAGCTTCATCCACCCGCTGACCATCCTTACCGGCCTGCCATCGGCCGTGCTGGGAGCGGTCGTTGCGCTGCGCTTCGCCGGCATGGATCTGTCTGTTGTCGCGGTGATCGGCATCCTGATGCTGATCGGCATCGTCAAGAAGAACGGCATCATGATGGTCGACGTCGCGCTTGAACTGCGACGAGAAGGCATGTCCGCGACCGAGTCGATCCACAAGGCCTGCCTGATGCGGTTCAGGCCGATCATGATGACGACGCTGGCGGCACTGATGGGCACGTTCCCGATTGCGCTCGGCACCGGGGCCAGCGCCGAACTGCGCCAGCCGCTGGGCGTTGCCGTTGTCGGCGGCCTGCTTGCCTCGCAGGCACTGACCCTGTTCGTGACGCCGGTGATCTATGTCTACATGGAGAATTTCTCGGGCTGGCTGGTCGGGCTCTGGTCGAAGCGCAAGGGCGAGACGGGCCCGGTCGAAGCGGGGGATCAGCCGTCGCTATTCAAGGCCAGGGAAGACATGCTGCCCGAACCGCAGCGGGCGGCGGCCGAATGATGTGACAGCGCCAGCGCCATGTGCCGTTGGCCCAAGCCGTTGCGCTTGCGGCGGCATCACTGGAAACGTAGTTTGCGGCCATGTCACACGATCATGACCACGACAACGAACTCGATCCGTTTGCCGCCCGCGTGCGCGCGCTGGAAACCATCCTCACTCAGAAGGGGCTGATCGATCCGGCCGCGATCGACGTCATCGTCGACACCTACGAGACGAAGATCGGCCCGCGCAATGGCGCCAGGGTGGTGGCGAAAGCCTGGAGCGATCCTGGCTTTGCCGACTGGCTGAAGCTCGACGCGACGGCGGCGATCGAATCGCTGGGCTATACCGGCCGCCAAGGCGAGCACATGCAGGCGGTGTTCAACACCGAGGAGACGCACAATCTCGTCGTCTGCACGCTGTGCTCCTGCTATCCGTGGTCGGTGCTCGGCCTGCCGCCGGTCTGGTACAAGGCGCCGCCCTATCGTTCGCGCGCGGTGATCGATCCGCGCGGCGTATTGGAAGAATTCGGGCTGACGCTGCCTGCTGGGACAAAAATACGCGTCTGGGATTCGACCGCGGAGCTGCGCTATCTCGTCGTGCCGATGCGGCCCGAGGGCACCGAGCGCTGGAGCGAGGAGCGGCTGGCGGAACTGGTCAGCCGTGACGCGATGATCGGCACCGGCCTGGCCCAAAGACCTGAAATAGAGGGGCAACCGGCATGAACGGGCCGCACGATCTTGGCGGACAGATGGGCTTCGGCCCGGTCGCACCCGAAAAAGACGAGCCTTACTTCCACGCCGCCTGGGAAAGGCGGGCGCTCGGCGTGACACTGACTGCCGGCGCCATGGGCGCGTGGAACATCGACGAGAGCCGGCACGCGCGGGAATCACTGCATCCGGCTGTCTACTATTCATCGAGCTACTACCAGATATGGATCAAGGCGCTGGAGGTGCTGTTGAAGCGCCATGGCTTCGTCAGCGAGCGCGATCTCGAAGCCGGCAAGGCAGTCGATCCGGCAGCGACTCCCAAGAGGGTGTTGAAGGCAGAAAATGTGCCTGGAGTGCTGGCCAAGGGTGGTCCTTGCGACCGGCCGGTGGCGCAGCCGGCGCGGTTCAAGGCCGGCGATCCCGTGCGGACCAAGAACTTCAACCCGACCGGCCACACGCGGCTGCCGCGCTATGCGCGCGCCAAGCAGGGGGTGATTGAGACGGTGCACGACGGTTTCGTGTTCCCCGACAGCAACGCGCATGGACACGGCGAAAATCCGCAATGGGTCTACACCGTGGTTTTCGAAGGGCCGGAAATCTGGGGCGAGGGCGCCGACCCGACGCTGAGCGTCTCGATAGACGCCTGGGAGAGCTATCTTGAGCCGGCGTGATACGGATCTGCCCGAGCTGCCGCCGGGCGTCGATGCGCCGGTGTTTGCCGAGCCGTGGCAGGCTGAGGCGTTCGCCATGACGGTGGCGTTGCACGACAAGGGCCTGTTTTCGTGGAGCGAGTGGGCGCAGGCGCTGTCGATCGAAGTGAAGAAGCCAGGCGCCGCGGCTGACGGCCATGACTATTACGAACATTGGCTGGCCGCGCTGGAAAGCCTGCTTGCCACCAAAGGGCTGGCCGCGAAGTCGGATGTCGACGCCATGGCTGAAGCCTGGGAGCGCGCCGCGCATGCCACGCCGCACGGCAAGCCGATCCTGCTGGAAAACGATCCCCAGCCGATTCGATAAGGCGTGGGGTGAGCTTGTATGTTCCCTTTACGTTCTTGTCTGCGCCTGATAGCCTGACCCGTCGGCGGCATTGAAGCGTCCCGGCGCATCGATGATGGTGGCGGCTGTCTTGTCTTTCCCTTGCGAATCCGGTCTCTCGCGCTGATGGAATTCTCTCCCCAACAGGACGAAGCGCTGAAGGCGGTCGCCCAATGGCTGAAGACCGGCCAGCCGCAGCTGTTCCGGCTGTTCGGCTATGCCGGCACCGGCAAGACGACGCTGGCGCGCTATTTCGCCGAACATGTCGACGGCCAGGTGCAGTTCGCCGCCTTCACCGGCAAGGCGGCGCAGGTGCTGCGCTCCAAGGGTGCGGTCAATGCGCGCACCATCCATTCGCTGATCTACCGGCCGAAGGGCGAGGAATCGGTGGCCGACGAGGTCACCGGCAAGACGTCGATGTCGCCGACCTTCTCGCTCAACCGCCAGAGCCCGATTACGCGGGCGAAACTGGTCGTCATCGACGAATGCTCGATGGTCGACGAGCAGCTCGGCCGCGACCTGATGAGTTTCGGCACGCCGATCCTGGTGCTGGGCGACCCCGGCCAGCTGCCGCCGATCTCGGGTGGCGGCTTCTTCACCGACCACGAGCCGGATTTTTTGCTGACCGAAATCCACCGGCAGGCGCGCGACAACCCGATCCTGCGGCTGGCGCTCGATGTGCGCGAGGGCCGTGAATTCATGCGTGGCGACTATGGCACGGCGCAGGTGATCGGCAAGGAAGACGTCACCCAGGAGCTGGTGCTGAAGGCGGACCAAGTGCTGGTCGGCACCAACCGCACGCGTCGCCGCTACAATCAGCGGCTGCGCGAGCTCAAGGGCTTCAACGCCGATTATCCGCAGGCCGGCGACAAGCTGGTCTGCCTGCGCAACGATCCGGCAAAGGGCCTGCTCAATGGCTCGCTGTGGAAGGTGATGACCTCGTCGCGCGAGACGGTGAAGCCCGGCATCAACCTTCTGGTGTCGCCGGAAGAGGACGATCCGGATCGCGGCGTCGCCAAGATCAAGCTGCTCAAGGCGGCGTTCGAGGATCCCGATGCCGACATCCCGTGGCAGCAGAAGAAGCGCTTCGACGATTTCGACTATGGCTACGCGCTGACCGTGCACAAGGCGCAGGGCTCCCAGTGGAACGAGATCGTGCTGTTCGATGAAAGCTGGGCCTTCAAGGAAACCCGCCAGCGATGGCTCTACACCGCCATTACGCGGGCGGCCGAGCGGCTGACGATCGTCAGGTAGGGGCGCCGGATGCTGTTGCTCCGATAGGCTGCGCGGCAAGCCATTGCCAGGCGGCGGCCTCGTCCTCCGCCTTGAAGTGCCTGATTTCAACGGGCGGGGAGGACGGCAGAAAGCGTTGTGCGTCCGCTATCCAGTCCGGTTCGCCGATGGTTGCGCAACGGCCGACATGTTTCAATGCATGGATCGCGCCCTGCTTCAGGGTCTCGTCCGCGATGTCGGCCCAGTCGACGCCATCGTGGTCGACGAGGCGCACCAGCACATCGATGCGCGGATGCAGGGCATAGGCTGCCTCCAGCAGCCCGAAAAGATTTTCACCGTCGGCCGCGGAAACGTGCCCGACGACATCGATGGCGAAAAGGTCGTCGCGGCTGGTCTCGATACGGCGAATTGCCGGAACCTCATCGAGAAAATTCATCGGCGCTTTCCTTTCCCGGCTCGTTCATCAGGCTTGGAACACCCGAAACCCCCAGTCTGTTCCCACCAAAGGCATTACTGTTCCCGTCAAAGGCATTATAGGTGGGCGCGTTGAATGATTTCCGAGGCCGCCCGCATGCCTGCAAAGCTCTCCGTCAACCTCAATGCCATCGCCATGCTGCGCAACCGCCGCGACCTGCCGTGGCCAAGCGTGACCGGCCTCGGCCGCATTGCGCTGGCGGCCGGGGCGCATGGGCTGACGGTGCATCCGCGTCCCGACGAGCGGCACACAAGACACTCCGATCTGCCTGAGATTCGGTTGCTGATCGACGACGAGTTTCCGCGCGCGGAATTCAACATCGAAGGCTATCCGACCGAGGATTTCCTGTTGCTTGTGGAAAAGCATCAGCCTGAGCAGGTGACTTTGGTGCCGGACGATCCGGCCCAGGCGACATCGGACCATGGCTGGAACTTCGCCACCCAGGCCGCGTTCCTTACACCGATCGTCAAACGCTTGAAAAAAGGGGGCTTTCGCGTGTCGCTGTTTTCCGATCCGGATCCCGATTGGGTGGCGGCCGCACGCGACACCGGTGCCGATCGCATCGAGCTCTATACTGGTCCATATGGCAGCTATCACACAGATTCCGCCAAAGCGGCCAAAGAGCTGGAAAGATTGGGAAAAACCGCTGACGCGGCGCTTGCCGCCGGGCTGCAGGTCAATGCCGGGCACGATCTGGTGGTCGGCAATCTGCCGGCGCTGGTCAAGCGCATTCCGGCATTGGCCGAAGTGTCGATCGGACATGGGTTGACAGCCGACGCGTTGGAGTATGGCATGGCCGGCACGGTGGGTCGGTTCCTCAAGGCCTGCGGATGGTAGCGATGGGCAGCCTGGCGCGGCAGGCATGGCAGCCATTACGCGACGGCACTTGATATTGCATCGCAGCAAGCGTAGAGCACCGCGCGCTTATCGGAGTGTCGTCCATGGCCCTTACCAACACTGGTAGTGAGGCAGAACCCGTCGAACAATCGAGCCATTCGGAAGTCGAACAGCACAGCACCAAGGTTCTGATGCTGGGCGCGCTCGGTGTCGTCTATGGGGATATCGGCACCAGCCCGATCTACGCCTTTCGCGAGGCGCTGGTGGCGTCGTCGGGCGGCAATGTCGCCCAGCGCGGCGATATTCTCGGCGTGCTGTCGCTGATCATCTGGTCGCTGACGATCATCGTCACCATCAAATACATCATGTTCGTGCTGCGCGCCGACAACCGCGGCGAGGGCGGCGTGCTGTCGCTGATGGCGCTGGCGCGCGGCAGTTTCCCCAAGCGTTCAGCATTGATGCTCGCTATCGGCATCGTCGGGGCATCGCTTTTCTTCGGTGACGCCGTCATCACACCGGCGATTTCGGTGCTGTCGGCGGTTGAGGGCATGAATGTCGTCACGCCGACCTTCCAGCCCTATGTCGTGCCGCTGACATTGGTCATCCTTGCCATGGTGTTCGCGGTGCAGCGCTTTGGCACGGGCGGGGTGGGATTGGTGTTCGGCCCGGTGACCGCGGTATGGTTCCTGGCCATCGGCCTTTCCGGCCTCAACCACATCATCGCCGATCCGGAAATCCTGTGGGCGGTGAGCCCGCACTACATCGTCGCCTTCCTGATCAATTCGCCCGATGTCGCCTTCGTGACCATCGGCGCCATCTTTCTCGCCGTGACCGGCGCCGAAGCGCTCTATGCCGATCTCGGCCATTTCGGCCGCAAGCCGATCGTGCTGGCCTGGCTGGCGATCGTGTTTCCCTGCCTGCTGCTCAATTATGCCGGGCAGGGTGCCTTCGTGCTGGCCAAGAATGGCGTCGTCGGTCATCCGTTCTTCGAGATGAACGAAGGCTGGACGCTGATCCCGATGGTCGTGCTGGCGACCGCCGCTACCGTCATCGCCAGCCAGGCGGTGATATCAGGCGCGTTCTCGCTGACCAGGCAGGCGGTGCAGCTCAACATGCTGCCGCGGCTCGAAATCCTGCACACGTCGGAGAAACAGTCCGGCCAGATCTACATGCCGCGCGTCAATCTTCTGCTGGCGCTGGTGGTGATGATGCTGGTGGTCGGCTTCGGCGAGTCCAGCAGGCTGGCGTCGGCCTACGGTATTTCGGTGACCGGCAACATGCTGGTGACGACGGTGCTGCTCTATGTCGTCATGACGCGCATCTGGAAATGGCGGCTGTGGGTGGCAATCTCGCTTACGGCGCTGTTCGGCTTCATCGATGTCGGCTTCTTTGCTTCCAACATCGTCAAGGTGTTCGAGGGCGGCTGGGCCTCGCTGGCCGTGGCCTTCACCGTCGTGCTGGCCATGTGGACCTGGGTGCGCGGCAGCCGCTATCTGTTCGACAAGACCCGACGCAACGAGATCCCGCTGGATTTCCTGGCCGGCAATCTGTTGAAGAAGAAGCCTCAGCTGGTGTCAGGCACCGCCGTGTTCCTGACCAGCGATCCGCTCAGTGCGCCAACCGCACTGATGCACAGCCTGAAGCACTACAAGGTGCTGCATGAGCAGAACGTCATCCTTTCGGTGGTGACCGCGCCGCAGCCGGTGGTGCCCGACAGCGACCGGGTCAAGATGGAGACCGTCAACGAGCTGTTCATGCGCGTGACGCTGACCTTCGGCTACATGGAGCAGCCCAACATCCCGCGCGCACTGGCGATCTGCCGCAAGCAGGGCTGGAAGTTCGACATCATGACGACCTCGTTCTTCCTGTCGCGGCGTTCGCTCAAGGCCTCGCCCAATTCCGGCATGCCGGTGTGGCAGGACCGGCTGTTCATCGGCCTGGCCCGCACGGCGGCCGACGCGACGGAGTACTTTCAGATCCCGACCGGGCGCGTGGTCGAGATCGGCAC
>NZ_RZOM01001960.1:0-402 GCF_003999175.1 Mesorhizobium sp. M7A.F.Ca.ET.027.03.2.1
GCCCGCGACTATGTCGAGGCGGCGAGTTCCGCCAATACGCGTCGGGCCTATGCGGCTGATTGGAAGCATTTTGCGAGTTGGTGCCGGCGCCAGGGCGTCGAAACGTTCCCGCCGGATCCCCAGGTGGTCGGGCTCTACATCACCGCGTGCGCCTCTGGCACGGCGACCGGCGACAAGAAGCCGAACTCGGTGTCCACGATCGAGCGCCGGCTTTCCTCACTGACGTGGAACTATGCGCAGCGCGGCCAGCCGCTCGACAGGAAGGACCGCCATATCGCGACCGTCATGGCCGGCATTCGCAACAAGCACGCCTCCCCACCCCGGCAGAAGGAGGCGGTGTTGCCGGAAGATCTGATCGCCATGCTGGAGACGCTCGACCGCGGCACGCTACGCGGCCTGCGC
>NZ_RZOM01001961.1:0-400 GCF_003999175.1 Mesorhizobium sp. M7A.F.Ca.ET.027.03.2.1
CGGCGTGCGCAGGGCGCTGCAGAATGGCGGTTCGCTGGATGCTGTGCCGGAGGTTCTGTCGTCGGACCTGATCCAGCGCTTGCGTGAGCGACAGGTCGAATTGCGCTCCAACATCGCCGATCTGTCGACGACACTGCTAGGCAACCATCCGCGCATTCGCGCGCTGAAATCGCAACTGTCCGATCTCGACGCACAGATCCGCAGCGAGGCCCAGAAGATCATGAAAGGCCTGTTGATGCAGGCCGAGACGGCAAAGGCCCGCGAGAACCAGCTTGTCGCAGACGTCAACACATTGAAAGCCGCTTCGGCGCAGGCCGGCGAACAACAGGTCGATCTCGACGCACTGCAGCGCGACGCGACCGCCAAGCGACAGCAACTCGAGCTGTACCTGACCAACTAC
>NZ_RZOM01001962.1:0-400 GCF_003999175.1 Mesorhizobium sp. M7A.F.Ca.ET.027.03.2.1
GAAAAGCTTCGTGCGGCCTGCCGGCCGGCGTGTTCTGTCGGTTCAGAACCTTCGCATGGCTTCGATGGTGAAGAACAATTCGCTGTCGGTCTTTGCAGGCCAGATCACGGGAATGTTCGGACTGGTCGGCTCCGGGCGAACCGAGACGTTCAAGGTCGTCGCCGGTGTCATCAAGCGCGACATGTTCCACGGCGGAGAGGTCGTCTTCAACGAAAAGAAAAAGAGCTACCTCGTGCCCGCTCCGGCGGTGAGAGACGGCATCGCATATATTACCGAAGACAGAAAATTCGAAGGCTTCTTCGAAACAAAATCCATCTCATGGAACATCTATCTCGGCCTGCTGGCAAAGCTTGGCCGGGGGAGGACGCTCGTTTCCGAGGACGAAGCGACCAGGTATGGC
>NZ_RZOM01001963.1:0-399 GCF_003999175.1 Mesorhizobium sp. M7A.F.Ca.ET.027.03.2.1
GCCCGAGATCGGCCGCATCGTCATCACCAAGGCGATCAACGAGGCGGCCGAATGGAACCGCGCCGGCATTGCCTTCGGACGGCTTGCCGTCAATGTTTCCGGCACCGAGCTGCGCGAGCACGATTTCGATGCGTTCTTGTTCGAGACGCTGGAAAAGGCCGGGCTGCCGCCGCAGAAACTGTCGCTGGAAATCGTCGAATCCGTCATCCTCGATGACGAAAAGACGGGTATCGCGGCCAAGCTGCGGCACATCCGGGCAGCCGGCGTCCATCTCGAACTCGATGATTTCGGCACCGGCTATGCTTCGCTCAGCCATGTCAACCCGAACGAGATCGATCGGCTGAAGATCGATCGCCGCTTCGTCCAGAACATCCATGAGAATGGCGACAACTCGAAGAT
>NZ_RZOM01001964.1:0-398 GCF_003999175.1 Mesorhizobium sp. M7A.F.Ca.ET.027.03.2.1
CCGTGGGCAGCCATAGCCGGAAGGGCTGGCATTGCCGACGTTCACCTCCACGATTTGCGCCACACTTTCGCGAGCGTCGGGGCAGGTGACGGCATGTCGTTGCAGATCATTGGCAAGCTTCTCGGTCACGCCGATGCTGGCACCACACAGCGATACGCTCATGTTGATGTGAACCCGACGCGCGCCGCTGCCAACCTGATTGCAGGCAAGATTGCTGACGCGATTGGAGGGCGGTGACATGGCTCCGCTGCCGCGACCATTCAGCCGCTCGGCGTCTCTCATCGAGTCAGCGATTAGCGAGGGGCGCGCCGAAGAGGCGATGCACAAGTTGGTTCATGCTCTGCGCGGTGACGGTGATAGCAAGGCAATTCGCTTCCTTGCCGCTGACTGGATTGAGC
>NZ_RZOM01001965.1:0-398 GCF_003999175.1 Mesorhizobium sp. M7A.F.Ca.ET.027.03.2.1
GTCTTGGCCGCGTCGATGTCGCGCCCGATCGCATCCGCCTTGGCGAGGAACGCGCTGAACGCATCTGGATTGACACCAGCAACTTTCACGCCCTTCAACGCCGCCGTGCCGGAGCCCGACAAGGCGGCCACCATCCCTTCGACCGATTTGCCGCTGCTTGACAGCGCCGTCGAGAAATCGCCGATGCCGCTGATGCCGGCATCCGGCAGCACGGTCGCCAGATCGGCGCCCGCCAGTTTCATCTGGCCAGAGAACAGGCCGGTGCCGTCATTGTTCTTCAGTTCGAACAGGCCGGTGAGCGCCCCGCCCAGCAATTTCGCCTTCAAATCCGAAACGCGGATGCCTTCCTGGTCGAGCCTGAGCGAAAAGGCGGCATCATAGGCGGTGGCGAACCGACC
>NZ_RZOM01001966.1:0-397 GCF_003999175.1 Mesorhizobium sp. M7A.F.Ca.ET.027.03.2.1
GATTCAGACATTTCGCAACCTCTACAAACAGGCCAGCCAAAAGATTTCGGTCGGTCTTAACGTTGCTGAGATCGGCAAACATTTTCTCAATCAGCATCTGAACGCCTTCATTCTTCTGCTTGATTTCCTCACGCAGCAAATGATCGTTTCGATTTATCCGGTCCGAAACGTCCCGCTCAAGCGCGCTCAATTGATCCGACAACGCACGCACCTGCTTTTCAAGTGCCTGGTTTTGCTCGCGAAGATTCCGGTCAATCTCCTTGTCGGCATCGGCTCGTGAGTCTTTTTCGTTCCGCAATTGCGCCGCGAGCGAATCGATCTGCTTCTTTGCATTTGACTCGTACATCTCAAGATTGCGCTTGGCTTCGGATTCGACATCCTTGAAGCGTTGCAACAC
>NZ_RZOM01001967.1:0-392 GCF_003999175.1 Mesorhizobium sp. M7A.F.Ca.ET.027.03.2.1
CAGGGAAAGTGCCATGGCAGGCGTGCCGGCTGAAATCGGCGAGTCCGACATTCACCTTTTCGTTCGCCCCCGCCTGGATGCGACTATCGATCCCGGGCAGCTTTACACCTGGTTGTTGCCCAGGCTCGCACCGTTCCAGCGGCCACGTTACATTTCTGTTGTCTCCGAATTTCCGAAAACGCCCAGCCAACGTGTGCAAAAATCTCGCCTCGTCGAGGCGTCTCACGAACGCTGGGATAGTGCTTGTATCAGCCACCGGTTTCAAAATGAAGGTTGATCTCCTGATCACCGGTACTGGCATGTTTGCAGGTCGCATCGTCCTTGACCTGGCGGCTACGGCGCGCGTCCCGATCAACGTCATGATTGCCGGTCGAAATCAGGAACGCCTGATT
>NZ_RZOM01001968.1:0-392 GCF_003999175.1 Mesorhizobium sp. M7A.F.Ca.ET.027.03.2.1
CGGCATTGGTGTTCACCATTTGGGCCTCAAAAGTCGCATAAATGGCAGACTGGTATGACGTCCGGAATTATCTGTCGTCGTGAGGGGCAAGAGTCCAGAATTATCTGTCGTCGGCCGGACTTCTAAGTGGATGATATCCCGCCGCTTTCGCCCGAAGAGGTTACCAATGCCCTTTGGACAACAGGTTACCAATGTGCCCCGACGACAATCGATTCCCGACTGGCCTTAAGGGGATGTTTTGATTGAGCTTATTGCAGCCACGATTGGGAACCTAAGGCCAACGAACACGCGCATTCGTAACCTCCAGCGACAGGTTTGGTAACCCTCATCGAGCGAGTGGCGCTCGCACTCGCCGATATTGCCTCCGCGAGGTAGTCTCGGACGATCTAAAT
>NZ_RZOM01001969.1:0-392 GCF_003999175.1 Mesorhizobium sp. M7A.F.Ca.ET.027.03.2.1
GTTATAAGTCGATGTGCCGTTGTTGATGATGTCGATCACGAAGTGGCAGATGCCGTCGGCCGTGCAGACCGGGACGCGGGCACGCTTCTTCAGGATCAGGTCGACCTTCTTCTCGACCGGCGGCCGGCAGTCGCGGTCACGATCGCCACGCCGGCAGATCGGGATCGAGGCGCAGCCGCGATCGTTCGACTGGCTGCCGAACAGCGGCTTGCCGCTGGCGCCGTAATTATAGGTGGCGCAGTTACGCAAGACGCTGCCTTGCCAGCCTCCGGCCGGCTTGAAGCCGAGCTTGAGGTTGACGGAGGCCCCCGGATTGAGCGTGGTTACTGGGTAGGTGCAAATCATCGGGGTGGCGCCGGGTACGCAGACCCAGGGCGGATTGGGTCCTGAAT
>NZ_RZOM01000196.1:0-7224 GCF_003999175.1 Mesorhizobium sp. M7A.F.Ca.ET.027.03.2.1
GCCGTAGGCCGCTTCTGGAAAAAACGCGATCGTCTTCTGCGCCATCAGGCTTCTCCTTTATTCTGCGAAAACTCTGACATCGGCGGCGTCCCAGCCGAGTTCGACCTGATCTCCCGACGCGACCGGCCGGCGGTCGGCGGCATCAGCGGTGACGCGCACCAGGAACGGCTTTGGGGACAGAGGTGTGCGGACATGCAGCTGCAGGTCGAGCCCCTGATAGGCCAGCGCCTCGACCGTGCCGGTGGTGCGGTTGGCGGTCTCCACCGACGGGAACAGCCGGATGCGCTCGGGCCGCACCGACGCGACAGCAGATGCACCGGGCGAGAGCTTTGCTGGAACCTTGCCTAGTACTCGAACGCCATTCGCGGCTACAACCCCATCGGCGGCGGCCTTGCCCGGCACGAAATTCATCACGCCGATGAAGTCGGCGACGAAACGGTCGGCCGGATGCTCATAGATCGCGTGCGGCGTGTCGCATTGCAGCAGCTTGCCGTCCTTGAGCACCGCCATGCGGTCGGCCATCACAAGCGATTCTTCCTGGTCGTGGGTGACGATGACGAAGGTGATGCCGACCTCATGCTGCAGGCGCTTCAATTCCAGCTGCATGGCGCCGCGCAGTTTCTTGTCGAGCGCGCCAAGCGGCTCGTCGAGCAGCAGCAGGCGTGGCCGCTTGACCAGCGCGCGGGCGAGCGCGACGCGCTGCTTCTGACCGCCCGACAGTTGCTCCGGCTTGCGGTCGGCGAAGGGGACCAGCTCGGTTGTCGCCAGGATGGCGTCGACGCGGGAGCGGATTTCAGCCGCCGGCAAACGTTCCATCTCCAGGCCGTAGGAGACATTGGCGCGGACGCTCATATGCGGAAACAGCGCATAGGATTGGAACATCAGATTGACCGGCCGCTTGTTGGGCGGGGTTTTGGCAATGTCGCGGCCGTCGAGCAGGATGCGCCCGTCATTGGGCGTCTCGAAGCCGGCCAGCATGCGCAGCAGCGTGGTCTTGCCACAGCCGGACGGCCCGAGCAGCGCGAAGAACTCGTTCTCTCTGATGTCGAGCGAGATGCCGTCGACGGCGGTCACCCGGCCGAAATTCTTCGATACATGATCGATGGCCAGAAGCGTGCGGGGTTCGCTCATTGGCCTATGATCCCACGGTTGAGCCGCTGCGACAGGGTCAGCGCGGTGATCGAGACCGCCATGACGATGGTCGCCAGCGCGTTGATCTCCGGCGTGATGCCGAAGCGGATCATGGCGTAGATCTGCATCGGCAGCGTCGTCGAGGCGCGGCCGGCGCCGGCGGTGAAGAAGGCGATGATGAACTCGTCGACCGAGAGCGTGAAGGCGAGCAGCGCACCGGCGATCACCGCCGGCGCGATGACCGGCAATGTCACCCGCCTGAACGTGGTGAGCGCGGAGGCGCCGAGATCGGCGGAGGCCTCGACGATCGACCAGTCGAAGCTCTTCAGCCTTGCGCGCACCACCGAGCAGACGAAGGCGAGATTGAAGACGACATGGGCGAGGATGATGGTGTGCAGCCCCATGGTCAGGTTGAGCATGGAGAAGAACGACAGCAGAGCGATCGCCAGCACGATGTCGGGGATGATCATCGGCGCGAAGATCAGCGCTTCGAGGCCCTTGCCGTATTGCCGGCGCATCTCGATGCCGATCGCCAGCAGCGTGCCGAGCAGCGTGGCGATCGCGGTCGAGACCAGTGCCACGATCAGCGTGTTGAGCGCAGCGGACAGGATCGCCGAATTGCCGGCCAGCGAGGCATACCATTTCAGCGAAAAGCCCGACCATGCCGTCGGCAGCCCGCCTTCGTTGAAGGAAAGCGCGACCAGCACGACTATCGGGATGTAGAGGAAGGCGAAGACCAGGCTCAGCACGAGCCAGAGCGTGCGCCGCGTGGCGGGGGAGCGCTCAGCCATCGGTGTCTCCGCCGGCTTGCGCGGCGTGGCCCGAGGCGCGATTGGCGGCCAGCGCCTGCGCCATCAGCACCAGAAGCATGATGGCGATCAGCGCCATCGCGAGCGCGGCGCCGAATGGCCAGTCGTTGGCAGTCAGGAACTGGTCGTAGACGAGGTTGCCGATCATCTGGAAGCGGCCGCCGCCGAGCAGCGCGGGCGTGACGAAATTGCCGATCGACAGCACGAAGACAAACACTGCGCCGGCGGCAATGCCCGGCACGGTCAGCGGCAGGATGACACGGCGGAATGTGGTGGCGGCGGAGGCGCCGAGGTCACGCGAGGCTTCGGCCAGTTCCGGGTTGAGGCGCGACAGTGGCGCGTAGCAGGCAAGGATGACGAAGGGGAGATAGTTGTAGACGAGGCCGGCGATGACCGCGCCTTCGGTGTAGAGCATCGAGGGCGGTTCGCCAGTGTAGCCGGACCAGCGCAACAACTGCGTGATCAGGCCTTCGCGGTTGAGCAGCACGATCCACGCATAGGTGCGGATCAGGTAATTGGACCAGAACGGCAGCACGGCGAAGAACAGGAACACCGGCTGCCACCGGCGCGGGGCGGCTGCGATGGCGTAGGCGGCGGCATAGCCGATCACCACCGCGATCAGGGTGGCGGTGCCGGCGATGCGCGCCGAGTTGAGGAAGATGCCGGCATAGAGCGGATCGAAGACGAGCCCGAAATTTTCGAGCGTGAAGGTGTATTCGATGCCGCCATAGATGCCGCGCCGGAAGAAGGCGAGCGCCAGCACCAATGCGCACGGCACCACCATCAAGGCCGCGAGCCAGGCCAGTGCCGGGGCCATCAGGAGGGAGGAGCGGGAGGGGGTGTACTTCACGGAGGAGTGCCCCCCTCTGCCCTGCCAGCCTCTTCAAGGGCATCGAAATGATGTTCGGGCAGTTGCCCCCTCACCCGGATTGCCATCCAAATTGCGAAGGGCAATTCGGGGCAATCCGACCTCTCCCCGAGGGGAGAGGAGGTCGCTGGCGCCGGCGCTTTGCTCTTCTCCCCCACGGGGAGAAGGTGGCCGCGAAGCGGCCGGATGAGGGGGCGCTGCGCTGGAGATTGGCGACAGGCCACAACCCAGCCAATCTCCCCCCTTGAGGGGGAGATGGCCGGCAGGCCAGAGGGGGGCGCGAAGGAACGCAAGCTTGATTCCAGCTACCGAAGTGGCGCGCCGCTACTGCGCGGCCTTGATCTCGCTGACGATCTTCGAATAGTCGCGCTGGGCGTCGCCGACGTCGCGCAACTGCTCGAACTTGACGAGGTCGGCCACCGGCATCGCCATGTTGGGGAATTTGGCCAGGAAATCGGCCGGCAGGCTTTCCATGGCTGGCTTGTTCGGCACCTTGTAGTCGATGTTCTGCGCCGCCCAGGCGTGGTTCTTGGCGTCGAGCATGAAGTTGATGAACTGGAAGGCGGCGTCCTTGTTGGCGGAGGCCTTCATCACCACCATCGTGTCAACCCAGAGGTCGGAGCCTTCCTTGGGAATGACGTATTTGATCTCGGGCTTTTCGGCGATGCCGTAATTGCACCAGCCGTCCCATGCCTGCACCATCAGCGCCTCGCCGGACACCAGCTTGGAATAGAAGGTGGTGTCGTCATAGGCGAGCAGGGTCTTCTTGGCCGAGATCAGCAGATCCTTGACCTCAGCCATCTTGGCCGGGTCGGTTTCGTTGACCGAATAGCCCTTGTCGAGCTGGCCGGCGGCCAGCAGCCAGCGGTCGGTCGCCAGCATGGTGGTCTTGCCCTTCAATTCGTCGGATGGCGCGAGCAGGTCGCTCCAGCTGGTCGGCGCAACCTTCATCAGGTCCGAACGGTAGCAGAGGCCGGTCGTGCCCCAGGTGTAGGGCACCGAGAATGCATTGCCGGCATCGTGCGGCAGCTTGGTTGCCTCGGGATAGAGATTGGTGAGGTTCGGGATCTTGGCGTGGTCGATCGGCTCGGTCAGGCCGAGCTTGTTCAGCACCTCGGCGAAGGGCGAAGAAACGAAGACCACGTCATAGCCCTTGCCGCCGGCGGCGATGAGCTTGCCCATGATCTCTTCATTGGTGGCGTGCACCACCACTTCGCCCGACACGCCGGTGGCGGTCTTGAAGGCGGCCATGGCGTCAGGCGCCATGTAGCCGTCCCAGTTGGAAATGACGAGGTCGGCAGCCGTCGCCGGCGCGGACAGCGCCAAGGCCAGGCCAAGTGCGATCGAAGATGTTTTCAGCGCACGGCGCCGCAGGCTGGTAGCGGTCATGACAGACTCCCATTTCGGTTGATCGTCGAATTGCATTCGCCGGACCAACGCCTGCGACCCTTGCCGCTGCCTCGATCCCGTTCCCTCGGTCTTTTTCTCGCCGATTGCCCTGACAGTACTATTGCAGAAAAAAGTACGTCAATCCATAATTTGCTAGGCGATCGTGGAATCTGGCCGATTGCGTCCGTGCGGGCGATCGGTCAGATCAATGCGGTCATGTCGTTTTCCACGAGACCAGTCATGCAAGCCGCAGCCCGACGACCTCGCACCAACCATCTCGATCTGGCGCAGCGCATCCTGGATGTGGCGCGGCAGCGCGGTTTTGAGCCCGGCGCACGCTTGCCGGAGCAGCAGATCGCTTCGTTGTGCAATGTCTCGCGCACGCCGGTGCGGGCGGCTCTCGGCCTGCTCGCTGAACGGGGTGTCGTGCGCTGGGAGGCAGATTCCGGTTATCACCTGGCCATCGACCTCACCGCGCAGGCTTCAGTCGCCACGGAACTGCCCGCCGCCGAGGAGGACGAGTTGGCCGAGGCGATCCTGCGCGACCGGTCGGCGCGTCGGCTGGACCAGACGGTGACCGTCGCGGGGCTGATACGGCGCTACAGTGCCGAGCGCAAGACGGTACTAAAAGCACTTAACAAACTGACCGAAGAGAATTTGTTGGACCGAGCGCCTGGCCAGTCCTGGCTGTTTCGGCGCACGCCCGACGATCCAGAGGCGCAAGGCGACAGCTATGAGTTCCGCTTGCTGCTGGAACCCGCGGCCATCCTGACGCCGGGCTTCCGGCTGGACGGCGCGCGGGCGGCGACGTTGCGCCAGGCTATGGAAGCGCTGGTGGCGCTGCCGGACGCCGCATTCGATACACGCGAGTTCCAGCGGCTGGACATCGATTTTCACGGCATGCTCGCCGAGGGCTGCGCCAACCGCTTCATCGCCGACGCGCTGGCCGATCACCTCAGGCTGCGCCGGCTACCGGGCATCTATACCGGCGTCAACGTCTTCCGCTTGCGGCAATCGCTGCGCGAACACCTTGTTATACTCGACCATCTTGAAAGCCTGCAGTATGAGGTGGCGGCCGATCTGCTTCGCATTCATCTGCGGCTCTCCCGCAACCAGCGACCGCAAGCGGCCAGTCGCGGGGCGCCCGCCCTGTTCGGCATGATCAGCCGGCCGGAATGACGAGGATTAATTGACGCGTAAAGCCAGCCCGACCATCGCGCTGTTCCCCGAAGCCAGTTTCGGCGCGGCGTTGAATTGCGTCGGCATCGCGCAGGCATTGCGTGCCAAGGGCGCCCGGCCCGTCTTCATTTGCCATGCCGGCTTCTCCGGCGTCTTTGCCGACTATGGTTTCCAGGAATACCAGCTGCCGACCGACGAGCCGCTGAGCGACAGCGAACGCCAGAGCTACTGGCAAGCCTTCGTGCGCAGGCACCTGCCGCATTTCAGGCTGAGCCCGATCGACCAGCTGGAAACCTATGTCGCGCCGACCTGGCAGGCGATCGTCGACACCGCGGTCAATGCCGAGGCGCCGCTGCGCCAATTGCTGGCGCGGCTGAAGCCGGATGCGGTGGTGCTCGACAATGTCATCATGTTCCCGGCGATCGCTGCCGCCGGCTGTCCATGGGTGCGCGTCGTCTCCTGCGCAGAGACCGAGCTGCCGGATGCTGAGGTGCCGCCCTATCTGTCGGGGCTTGGCGCGGATGACCCGCAGCGCGCGGCGTTCGAGGCAAGGTATCTGGCGGCTTGCGCGCCCGCACATGACCGCTTCAATCGCTTTCGCATGGATGCCGGCCTGGCGCCGCTACCGAAGGGCCTGTTCCTGGAGGCGTCGCCCGACCTCAATTTGCTGCTGACCCCGACGATCGTGCGCCGCGAGCGCGCCGAGCCGCTCGATCCCACGCGCTTCGTCTATCTCGAAGGCTGCGTGCGCTCGGAAGGGCCGTTCGAAGTGCCGGTGTTTCCGCGCAACAAGGGGCCGCTAGTCTATGTCAGCTTCGGCAGCCTCGGCGCCATGGATGTCGGCCTGATCGAGCGCATGCTGGTCGTCTTCGACAGGCTGCCGGCGCGCTTTATTGTCAATGCCGGCGGCCTGCGCGACGCCTACCGTGCGGTGCCCGACAATGTCTATCTCGACGCCTGGTTTCCGCAGCCCTCGGTGGTGGCGAAGTCAGACCTGTTCATCCATCACGGCGGCAACAACAGTTTTTGCGAAGCACTGCGCTTCGGCGTGCCGTCACTGATCATGCCCTATTGCTGGGACGGACACGACAATGCGCGCCGCGCCGGAGAAACCGGCGTCGGTGACCATATCGGCCGTGATGCCTGGACCGAAGGAGTGTTGGAGAAAGCCATTCTCGGCCTGCTGGCCGACGATGCCATGCGCGCCCGCCTCAAGGACAATGCAGCCCAAATGGCGCTGAAACCTGGAACGGATGTGGCCGCGCAAGCCATACTCTCTTTGATACGGACATGAACGAAATGCCTGACAACAACACGAATATCTCGCTCTCCGGCGGCAACGACGCCAAGGGCTGGCTGGCCCGGCACGGGATCAACGAAGTCGAGTGCCTGGTGCCCGACATGAACGGCGTCCTGCGCGGCAAGGCCTTGCCGACGGCCAAATTCCTCCAGGCGCTGGAAGATCGCGCGCTCTATCTGCCGAGCAGCGCTTTCCTGGTCAGCATCGACGGCCGCTACTCCGGCTCGATCGACGAGGGTTTTGCCTATTCGGACCCGGACATGCGCATGGTGCCCGACGTTTCGACGCTGTGCCTGGCACCCGGTGCCAGCCCCGGCAAGGCCTATGTCTTCGCCGATGCCTTCCATATGGACGACCGGCCCTGGATGGCCTCGCCGCGCCATGTGCTGCGCGCCGTGCTCGACCTCTACGCCAGGCGCGGCTGGCGGGCGGTGGTGGCGCCGGAGCTCGAATTCTATCTGACCGCGCCCAATCCCGATCCGGACCAGCCGCTGACCGCTCCGATCGGCGCCAATGGCCGTGCCGAGGGTGTGCAGCATCCCTATGAC
>NZ_RZOM01001970.1:0-391 GCF_003999175.1 Mesorhizobium sp. M7A.F.Ca.ET.027.03.2.1
TTACCCGCTTGCCGCTGGCGAGACTCTCCTTGAGGCTTGGCGCTCCCGCCGGCTCGCAGAAGACGAAGCGCGTGTCGCGGTGCAGGTCGGCGAAGTAGTGCGTTACTCCGGCGGCGAGCCCTCCGCCTCCGACCGGAAGCATGATGAAGTCGGGCATGCGCCCGCCGGGCATCTGAGCGGCGATCTCGCAGGCGACCGTCGCCTGGCCCTCGATGATGTCTGTGTGATCGAAGGGCGGCACCATATGCGCGCCGGCGCTCTCGGTGAATTCGAAGGCGGCGCGGTAGCAATCGTCGAAGAAATCGCCGATCAGCCTGATCTCGACGAAATCGCCGCCGAACAGCCGCGTCTTGTCGATTTTCTGCTGCGGCGTCGTCACCGGCATGAAGAC
>NZ_RZOM01001971.1:0-390 GCF_003999175.1 Mesorhizobium sp. M7A.F.Ca.ET.027.03.2.1
GCCCTGCGCCACTCGCTTGGGCCGGGCCCTGCCATTTTCGTGTTGAACGGCATTCCGCCCGGTGCCGAGCCGGACGCCGTGGCAGCAAACCTTTGCGCTGTTATCAACAGCCCCGAGCAACTGGCGGCTTGGCGTGTGACGGCTCGCCGCGCCGGCCGAAAACTGCAGGCCGCGATCCAGGTCGACAGCGGCATGTCGCGGCTCGGCATGGCGCCTCGGGATGTGGATCGCATCGCCGCCGACCCGCAGGCCTTCGACGGCATCGACATCCGTTACGTGATGAGCCATCTGGCCTGCGCCGACGAGCCGGAGCATCCGGCCAATGAGAAGCAGCGGCTGGCGTTCGAGCGGCTGCGCAAGATGCTGCCGGAGGCGCCGGCATCGCTGACC
>NZ_RZOM01001972.1:0-390 GCF_003999175.1 Mesorhizobium sp. M7A.F.Ca.ET.027.03.2.1
GATCAGGTATTCCTGGCGACTTCGGGCGGCGGCGAACAGAGAGGTGCATGTGACAAGGTCGCGGACGGGACTTTCGACGTGGACTTCAGCTATGACGTGCCTGCTCAGGCGATGACCATGGCGGGAGTGGTGAAGTGGCTTCTCCAGGCTGGAGCCACTGTGGGAGACTCCAAGGGCTCCATCTACACGACCCTCAAGGTGGTCACGCCCCAGAACGCGGCTGAGCCGGGTATGTGCTGGCGGCTTGGCAAGTCCTGACGCACGGGCGTCGGGCATGGCTGCCGCGTCAATGTCCATGGTTCGCAGCAGGTCCTCCCAGGACCGGGTTGTGTCGGCTTCGGCCGGCGCAACCCACCCTGTCGAGCGCCTCTTCGGCCGTAAGATCGGTCC
>NZ_RZOM01001973.1:0-389 GCF_003999175.1 Mesorhizobium sp. M7A.F.Ca.ET.027.03.2.1
GGAGGAAGGCATCGGCCATGGCGCTGATCGTCCTGCCCCAAGCGAGACCAATGACGGTCTCCTTCGCTTGATCCTGGACCAGCATCGAGCGAAGGATCTTCGCAGCGACCATACCGACCCCGCGGCGCGCAACTGCCTCACCCGTTGCTGCGTTCTCCTCGTCATCGGAGGGCGGGGTGATAAAGCAGAATTTCAGGTCGAACTTGATGCGGATGCGCTCCTCGAGTTCGGAAAGCGCCGACAGCCGGTGGTCGATGTCGATCGTAACGATGCCGCTCGTTCGGGCATCGGCAATCAGGCGCGCAACCTTGACGCGGGAAACGCCCAGGACGGATGCGATCTCGTTCTGGGTTTTTTCGGCCACATAGTAAAGCCACGCGGCTCTCACC
>NZ_RZOM01001974.1:0-389 GCF_003999175.1 Mesorhizobium sp. M7A.F.Ca.ET.027.03.2.1
GTCCCACTTATGGCTATGCGCGCGCCGCAAGATCAAGTTGCCGGGCGCGTTTTCCGCGGAAATAGGACTTTACCCACGGTTCCTCGCTCTTCAGCATGTCGTCGATGGTGCCTTCGACCAGCACTTTCTTCTTGCCGAGCACGGCCACCCGGTCGCAAGCGGTGAACAGCGTGTCGAGATCGTGCGTCACCATGTAGACGGTCAGATCCATCGTATCGCGCAGCTTGACCACCAGCTCGTCGAACTCCGCCGCGCTGATCGGATCGAGGCCCGATGTCGGCTCGTCGAGGAAGACGATGTCGGGATCGAGCGCGAGCGCCCGGGCCAGCGCGGCGCGCTTGATCATGCCGCCGGACAGTTCGGACGGGAATTTCTGCGCTGCGTCGGGC
>NZ_RZOM01001975.1:0-389 GCF_003999175.1 Mesorhizobium sp. M7A.F.Ca.ET.027.03.2.1
GCGACGCCAAGCGACGCGGTTCGATACAGGTGCTTCATGGATAATCCTCTTTGTGACGGATGTGCCGGAGCGGCCGCGGGATGAAAAACTGAAAGAGGTGCGACATCGATGATGCCGCGCAAGCCTCCCCGAAACGCGGTCTACGGCGCGAACATGATGCTTGCGTGACAGCGCGCAGTGCATGCCGGCGGTCGACGAAAAACGATGCGCGCGCGCGGCTCTGGACACTTATGTCCAGTGCATATATGCTCCAGCCTTCGGACTAACCGTGGAGGGGAAGCCTTGAAGTCGCACTACCGCGCAGTCGTCATCGGGGGTGGCGTGGTCGGGGCCTCCGTCCTTTATCATCTGACGCGATTTGGCTGGAGCGATGTGGCGCTGATTGAGCG
>NZ_RZOM01001976.1:0-387 GCF_003999175.1 Mesorhizobium sp. M7A.F.Ca.ET.027.03.2.1
ACTCGACAACATGTCGGTCGACGAGTTGCAACATGCAATGGCGATGATTGCCGGCCGGGCGACTACCGAGGCCTCGTGTAGGGTCACACCGGCGACGGCGCCAGCATCGCCGCGACCGGAGTCGATCTGATCTCCGGCTGGCTGACTCATAGCGCGCCAACCTTAATATCGGTCTCGACTACCGTGGGATTTGATCGTCGGGCTGACCATCAGCGGGCAAGTCTCAGGGATAACCAGTCACCTGAATGGCCCGAGGGGTCTGCACGCGCAGGACTACACTTGACAGATAGCGTCGGTCCGGTCACCCTCAGGCATTCACCAGGGGAGTCCCGGCAAGGGGCTGAGATACTGCTGGCTTCGCGGCGCAGTGACGCGTTGAACATGATC
>NZ_RZOM01001977.1:0-387 GCF_003999175.1 Mesorhizobium sp. M7A.F.Ca.ET.027.03.2.1
TCTCCGGCGCCCGGAATTTCAACGACAGCGACATGCCTGGCGCGATGCCACCGAAGGCGGAGAAGGCGGCGGCGTTGGCATGGACGATGGTGGCGGTCCGGTCGAAGATGATCAGCGGATCGGCGACGGCGGCGGCCAGATATTCACCAGAGAGCCGCTGCAGGCCGATGGCCTCGATGGCAGCGCCGCTGCCGGTGGATTGGCGCGCGCCAGTGGCCGGCAGTATGGCCGCTGCAAGCAGCAACAGCAGCGCCGCGAGGACGACATAGGCTGAGATCCCGGCCAAGGCATAAACAGCGAGAACCGCGACGACGCCGGCCGCAAGCAGCCAGCGGCTATTCCACAGCCGTGCGGCCATGGTTTGCGTCATGCCTCTCTGCTCTGTGT
>NZ_RZOM01001978.1:0-386 GCF_003999175.1 Mesorhizobium sp. M7A.F.Ca.ET.027.03.2.1
CGTCACCGCCAACGGCCGCACCTTCTCCTACGTGCTGAAGGAAGGCTCTGCCGCATTGACGGAAGATGGGCCGAAGATCACCATCACCCAGACCGATGTGCGCGCCATTCAGCTTGCCAAGGCAGCGCTTTATGCCGGCACCAAGCTGTTGATGGAAAAGCAGAACACCGAGCATGTCGACCGCATCCATTTCGCCGGCGCCTTCGGCTCCTTCATCGATCCGAAATACGCCATGGTGCTCGGGCTGATCCCGGATTGCGACCTCGACAAGGTCTCGGCCGTCGGCAACGCTGCCGGTGCCGGCGCGCGCATGGCGCTGCTCAATCGCGGCTACCGCCGCGAGATCGAGGACACGGTCAGCAAGATCGAGAAGATCGAGACGGCCC
>NZ_RZOM01001979.1:0-385 GCF_003999175.1 Mesorhizobium sp. M7A.F.Ca.ET.027.03.2.1
TTTCGCACCGGTTGATTGGATTTCCTCAAGCCGCTTTGACAGGCCAAAGATCCCTGCGGCATTCTCTGTTCCTGGCTCAAACCTTCGCGCGTCCGGGAGAAAATCCAGCTTGCGGTGGAACGAGAACGGCTCGCTAACGCTAAGCCATCCCACTACGCGGGGGCAGACACGTTCGAATGCCCGTTGCGAGAACGCCATGAAGCCTATGCCCAAGGGGCCAAGCAGCCACTTATGCGCGCTGACAACTACGACATCCACTCCGTCCGTGGCCATGTCGAGATCGAGCACCCCGACTGACTGGGTACCGTCGACCACCAGCAGGGCGTCATGGTGGGAGCAAACGTCGGCGAATGCGGCTAAATCCACACGAAACCCGCTGTAGAAC
>NZ_RZOM01000197.1:0-7219 GCF_003999175.1 Mesorhizobium sp. M7A.F.Ca.ET.027.03.2.1
AGCGCGGCAAGGTCTCCGCCGCTGCCGCCTGCGCGATGCGACGCATGAAATCGATGCTGATGTCCAACTGATTCTCCCGCATTGCAGCATGCCCGAGCCCGGCTTTGCCGCCAATTTCGTGCCAAAACAAGGGTGTCGAGGATTTTTCCCCGACGGCATCTGTTGCCTGGATGTCACACAGGCGCCATCGAAACGCAATTTCCACATCAGAGTGAATTAAAAAAGGCTGAAGGTCGCTTGACATTTGTGCAGCGCACAATACCCTCAATCTCGGACAGGGTTTCCTGTCCATGCCCTCCTTGGGCGTTTCCTCCCTAGACTTCGACCGTATCGTGCAAACGATGCGGTCTTTTTTTATGGCGCCATTCAGTCCGCGGCCAGCGGCAGGTTATTCACTCCGCGGCCTGTGGCAAGTCGATGAAATGATGATCGGGCATCGACATCAGGTCGGCTGAGAACCGCGTCAGATCGTCGGCCAGCGCATCGAAGCCGGCAGCCTTCTCGAATGTCCGCTCGTTCATATAGAGCCCCCGGTTGACCTCGATCTGCAGCGCGTGCAGATGGCGCGCCGGGCGGCCATAGTGCTCGGTGATGAAGCCGCCGGCATAGGGCTTGTTGTGGGCGACCGAATAGCCCATGGCGCTGAGCAGGCCGATCGCGGTGTCGGTCAGGGCGGCCGTTGCCGAGATGCCGAAACGGTCGCCGATGATGAAGTCGGGCCGCTGGCCGCTGTCGCCGACCCTGATGCTCGCCGGCATCGAATGACAGTCGATCAGCACGGCAAAGCCAAACCGCGCATGGGTTCTGGTCAACAGCCGCTTCAGCGTCTCGTGATAGGGCTTGTAGACGGCCTCGATGCGGGAGACCGCTTCGGCCAGCGGCAAGCGGCCGGAATAGATGTCGAGCCCCTCGCCGACCAGCTTCGGCACCGTGCCCAGCCCGCCGGCCACCCGCGCCGAGCGGATGTTGCAGAAGGACGGCACCGGCTCGGCGAACATGCGCGGATCAAGCTCCCACGGCTCGCGGTTGACGTCGAGATAGGCCCTCGGGAAATTCGCCGCCAGCAACGGCGCGCCGAGCGCGACGGTGCCGCCGAACAGCTCATCGACGTAGCAGTCCTCGGACCGGCGGATGGCGTTGCGGTCCAGCCTTGCCATGGCAAGGAAGCGCTCCGGATAGTAGCGGCCGCTATGCGGTGAGTTGAAGAGGAAGGGGACGCGCTGCTCGACGCCCGACCGGATTTCGAAGGGTGGAAAGACCGAAAAATCCTCGGCTGCCGTCTTCAATTTGAACGAACCCGAAAACACCAGTGCATCATGATGTGAAAGTGCCACCTTGCAAGCCTCGTGTCCAGCATTTCGGCCGCAGCACACGCCCGGTAAATATGGATCATCCCCGTCAGCGTTCACTTGATGTTTACCCTCACCTCCTCATATACAGGATGGTTAACGGGCTTGCCCAACGGCAACCTCGGGCGGGTGATTCGGACGGGATATCATGGCACGCATTCTTCTGGCGGAAGACGACGACGATATGCGTCGGTTCCTCGTCAAGGCGCTGGAGCGCGCCGGTTACCAGGTCAGCGATTTCGACAATGGCGCCAGCGCCTATGAGCGGCTGCGCGAGGAACCGTTCTCGCTGCTGTTGACCGACATCGTCATGCCGGAGATGGACGGCATCGAACTGGCGCGGCGCGCCACAGAGATCGATCCTGATCTCAAAGTCATGTTCATCACCGGTTTCGCCGCCGTTGCGCTGAACCCGGATTCCAAGGCGCCGAAAGACGCCAAGGTGCTGTCGAAACCGTTCCATCTGCGCGACCTCGTCAACGAGGTCGAAAAGATGCTGCAGGCGGCCTGAGCCGTTTTTAGCCGAGGCGCCGCACTCTTCGCCACTGCGGCGAGACGACGCCTTCTTTCCTTTTTCCTGCTATTGACGCGCTGGATCAAAAATGGTGTATGCGCGGCTTCGGATGGGCGTGTAGCTCAGCGGGAGAGCACTGCATTGACATTGCAGGGGTCACAGGTTCAATCCCTGTCACGCCCACCATCCTTTCAATAACTTAGCTAACTCGCTGATCTGGCTGGCACAGAAACGGCACAGAAACTCGTTTATTCAGACTGCGCCTCGAAGTCTCTGAACCTCACCCGGCGCCGGTTGGGGGCCGATGCCAGGCACGATCTCCCCGTCCAGGACCTCCATCCGTTCGCCGCTCTTCGGGCGAGCACGTCCTACTGCAGCCTCAGCTTCGGCCGGCGTTGGGTAGCCTGCCATGTAAAGTGCTGTGTCGTAGGCAGGATCGTCCGATTCTTTTTCGCCGACCCAAACTCGAACAAACCATCCAACAGGTGCAGTCATCAGACTTCCGCCGCGTTCTTCTGAAAGTCGACGTGGTGGTGGCCATAGACCTTATCGAGCGTCTTGGCCGACATCCCGAGCGCGCCTGCCGCTTCCCAGATATCTACGCCCTTGAACATCATCCAGGTTGCGCGGGTATGGCGAAGGACGTGCGGCGTGATCGCCGGCTGTCCCGTGATGGCCGGATCCAGCCAAGCGTTGTCGATCGCCATTTCCCAAGCGGTGCGGACAGAGGCCACGCCCCGGCCCATATAGCTCACGACATGCAGACAGACCGCCACGGGCTCGCCGGCCTGCCTGGCGGCCTCGTCACGGGCATTGTCGTCGATAAGCTTCCATCGGCGCAGATGTGCGCTGATTCGCTTTCCAAGGCGCACGGGCGGCTGGCGCTTGTTCGTTTCCGCTACGCCCTCCCCTCGCCGATGCATGACGCCGCGCTGGCTGTCGATCCAACCGCCCGTGGTGTTCGCCATCCACTGGACATTGCAGATCGCCGCACGCCGCGACCCGGTGTAGAGCCCCAGCAGTAAGAAGCGCGCCAAGTGGCGGTTGATCGCGAACCGGTTCCGGCGCCACCGGTAATGCTCTCGACGGCTGGCCACGTCGCACCAGAATTCACGGTAGAAGCCCAGAGCGCCGGCAAGCAACATCGCGGCTTCCGTTCTCGTCAGCCAGCGGTCGCGGGCGGGCGGGACATCGGGCATGGTCACTTCCGGAACGGATGCCAGCGGGCCATGCTCTTTGTGCCAATGATTAATGGCCTTCGACAGCGCGGCTAGTTCGCGCCGGATCGTGCCGGCCTTTACGGTCTTTCCCCTGGCCTTTGCATAGGCGCGGCATGTCTCGCCGCGCACGTCCGCCAGCGTCTTCGAACCCCAAAACGGCAACAGAGCAGCTATCGCATAGCCACTACGCTCTGCCGATTTCTTGTGTGGCGCGTACTCGCGACCGTATGCGGTCAGGACTTCGGCGACCGAGAGGCGAGCGAGATGACTTTCGCGGGAGACTGGTTTGAATTTTTCCGCGATGTACTCCCCGAGCCTTTTTTCAGCTCCTGCGCGATCTGGTTCGCCGCAGCCTGTGCGTTCGAAGACCTCGCCGACATCCCGGATGACCCATTCGCGTCGTTTCGGGTCGAGGTAGAGCCGGGCTCCTTTGGCGGGTCTTGGCATTTGGTCATCATTCCTCTCACCGACGAGGGCAACACAAAATCCGCCCTGCCTATGCGCACGATGTTAAGCCTGCCACGGCGCGCCTCGGCTCGCAACGTGGCAGGGGTGATGCGATTTCTGAAGAAATGCTGGCAAGCCTCCTTCAGGGTCAGCGGCGAATCCTCGAAAGGATCGGCTGGCGTCATCCGGCGACCCTCGCCGCCGCATGCACTGCCTCCCATTTGGTCAGAACAGCCTCGCTCTTTTCGAGAGCGATCCGACCGGCGAAAACCAACATTTCGGCGTCACTCTCATGAACACGATAATTGCTGTTTTCGGCCGGTGTCTCGAAATGGCTGTTCATCCAGGTGAGGACCAGACGGTTTGCCAAGACGGCATCCCGCACTTCGCTTTCAAGGTCGTTGTGGTTCAGGGCGGCGGTCACGAACGCACCGCCTTTCTGCTACGAGCATCGGCCATGACTTTTTCGTGACATGCCGAAGCGGCCTTGACGAGATCGCCCGCCAAGTCGCGGGCGATCCACAAAAGGTCGTGAACCTGTTGCATGGCCTTGGCTATGCCTTCGTCGCTAGGCATAGGCGTTTCTATGGCGACATCGTGCATGACACAGATCAGCGTCTCAACGTGACGGATATCGGATTGCAGGTCGTTCAGGTCGTCGGAACGCGCGGTCATGCGTCACCGCCTTCCGACTTGCCCAGCATTTTGACCACGGCGACCATCGTGGCCATGGTGTAGCGATTGACCTCGCCCAAGAAACCGATTTCGACGCCGGTCAGATGGTTGCCGGACGGCTTGCGTTCCTCCTGCCTCACCCGGCACATGTCATTGACAATGCAGCCCAGCAGCGTGGCGTTGCCGTTGGTCGGGTACCGGCCGATAAAGTCGAGATATTCGCGCGCCAGTTCGTGGCCCTTGTCGCAGTCCTTGCCGAAATAGCCCGTGGCCTCGACGTTCCAGTAGTTGACGCCGCCGACATCGCGGGGCTTGCGATGCATGAATGACAAGGTGTCAGCCTCATGCGGGACCTTGCGGACCGGCTGGGCTGGAATTTTCACGTTTGCCGTGCTATTTGCTGTCTTAGTCATCTACTGCTCCTAGGCGTTGATGATGTGGGGAGCCGCCCTGCAAGGCGGTTTCATTTCGGAACGGCGATCAGTTCGAGCCTGCAAGCTCGCTGGTCGCCGTTTTCGTTTCGTCCATTCGATTGCGGATGCACCGCACGATTTCCGAGTTTTGCGAACTGCCGTTCCTCGCGGCCTGCGAGGCGATGAAGGCTTTCACGTCCGCTGGCAGTCTCACCAGAAATTTCGGGTCGGCCCGACTCATGTCCTTTCCTTTTCGATTAACCATGATCCAATATAGCACCGTGCTTTATTGCCGGCAATAGCACCGTGCTATATATCCGGCGCATGGCCCGCGAAGATCCACAGATAAACATCCGAATGCCGGCATCGCTGAAGCTACGGCTCGAAGAAGCCGCGCTGGAGCTAGGGCGAAGCGTCACCGCTGAAATCGTGGCACGCCTGGAGCAGTCGTTTGTCGGGCCGAAGCATCCACCGCAGATCATAATCAGGCTGGAGGCTCTGAAGACCGGAACGCCGTCCGTCGACATGCCGCTGGGCCAATTCTTCCAAGCCATGTCCGGCACGATGCGCGAACTGACAGAGGCCAAGAAGGCCGAAGAGCGCGCGGCGCGGCGAGCCGAGAGAGAGGCAAACCCCCGCCAAAACGGTCCTGGGCTTTCCGAGACGCTCGATTCCGCGCCGGACGACGCTGAAGCAGCGGAACGTGCGGCAAAGGACGTGCTTGCGCGGCGCAAGCGGAAGTTGGATTTGGGATAGGCCCGCGTCACGCTGTGCAATCCTTCAGCAGGAACGTCATCACGCCGTGGGCGGCGCGTTGGCCGGGAAATTCGCTGTCGGCGCCTTCGTATTCGCCCGGGTGTTCGGAGAGATAGTGCATCCAGCCCCAGACCATCGCGACCACGCGAATGCCATCCATAGTCTTTGGAGTGTTCTTGTTGATCGCATCCGCCAATGCTGCGCATGCGCCGTGCGCAGCATCTATCGCGATGTCCTTAGTTTCCCCGCCCCATAGGGCAAAAGCGGCGCGCTCTGCATCCCAGGCTTTGCGAAATTCGACCCCTAGGGCGAGCAGTTCGGCGTCGGCCACTTCGGTCATCATGTCCATATCAAGCCTCCCAGGCATCGCTGGACCGGGCGTAAGCCACGCCGTGAAGGTCCATCTTGGTTTCGTATTCAGCGACGCGGCGCACGGCGGCGAGGTACAGCGGCAGGCGATAGGCGAGCTGCTGGCGGGCATAGCCGACAAACTTCGGGCTGTGGCGGCGGACGGTGGTGGTCAACATCTCGTCGCGCTGGGCGATTGTGGCGAGGTGCTGACGGATAAAAAGCAGATGGTCTGCAACTTCCCGGAGCGAGTAGCGCCATGCGGTGGCGAGGCGGCCTTGAGCGTCAACATCGAGGCCCAGCGGGCGGGCAAGATCAGTGAAGACCGAAGCGGCGGCGGTGTGCATGGTGGCTCCATCGGTTGATGAAGCAATTCAAGCACGGCTTAACCATCTAAGTCAAGCCACGCTTGATATAAACTTGAAGCCACGCTTTACTTCGTTCGACGTCGGAAGCGTCGGTGCTCGTTCATCGTGCCGACGATCCTGCCGGGATTTTTCGCTGAGATTGTCAGCGTTGGGTAGTCTGGGTTCAATGGGTAAAGCTCAATGACCGGATGGCCTTGCTCGTCGGCGCCGCGCGGTCGGTACTTCTTAAACGTCGCCTCTTCCTCGCTATCGAGAGCCGCAACTACACAATCGCCAGGCAAAGGCCGAAGACCCGTGTCGACTATGATCACATCGCCGCTCTGGAATTCCGGCAACATACTGTCGCCGTCTATTTCCAGAGAAAATGCATAGCCCGCCGGCTCCCAATGGATTTCAAAGGATGGCGTGTCGGGCGGCAGCGGTTGATCCGCGACTATCGGCGACCATGATCCAGCGGTGACCCGACTAATTAGAGGCGCGTTGTAAACGGTGGGCCCTTCTGGCCGATAGAGCAGCAGCTCTCGCTTGCCCCCGCCCGTCGCTAGGTCAACACCAAGGACTTTGCTCAGGGAGATGAGACGACCGCCTGTAGGCGTGGTTGTGTCGCTCTCCCATTGCGACACGGCCTGAATGCTGACGTCCAGAGCGCTTGCGACATTTGCCAAGGTGAGGCCTTTAGCCTTCCTGGCCGCCTTGATTGTTGTCCCCAGGGTCATCGAAGATTTCTCCATTTCGTTTCAAGAGACTAAAGCCACACTTGATTAGTTCAAGCAAGCTGCACTTGAACTTATGGTTAAGCCGTGCTTGAATACGGTGTCAAATCAAGCAGCGGGTGAAAATCTCCATGAGCGATCCAGACGAAAAGAACGGCCTGGAACTGGCCGTTGAGGCAGTAGGCGGCCAAGCGAAGAAGCTCGCGACGCTGCTCGAAATCACCCCCCAGGCAATAAGCCAGTGGAAACAGATCCCGAGCGATCGGGTGATCGCTGTCGAGAGGATAACGGGCGTTAGCCGCCGGTTCCTTCGTCCCGACCTTCATCCGCCTGAATTGCCATCGGTGGATAGCGCTGCGTGAGCAAGGCCAAAGCGCGGCGGGTCGATTTTTACCCAGACGGATACATAACCGGCG
>NZ_RZOM01001980.1:0-385 GCF_003999175.1 Mesorhizobium sp. M7A.F.Ca.ET.027.03.2.1
CCGCCATCCTTTGGGTCGGTGGAGATCAATGGCCCCATGAAATGATAAGCAGGGCTGACATAGATCTTGCTGACGATCCGGTGCTTGTTTTTCAGCCATCTGATGTCGATGGCGGCGGCGCCGAGTAAGATCGTCGCCAGCGCGATGCGGTTGATGCCGCCGACGAAGCCCATATTGGTCGCGCCGTTGATCAAGATCAGGACGATCAGCGTGCCGACCGTGGCCTTGGTGACGCTACCCTTGCCGCCGCCCAAGCTGACACCGCCGATTACTGCGGCGGTGAGCGCTGTGATCTCAAGACCGACGCCGATGTCCCCCCCCGCGGATCCCAGACGAGATGCGTAGAAAATCGCTCCGACAGCGGTGAGCCCGCCTGAGCCGAGAT
>NZ_RZOM01001981.1:0-384 GCF_003999175.1 Mesorhizobium sp. M7A.F.Ca.ET.027.03.2.1
GACCTTTCGTTGGATCATGAACGATGATGCAATGGCGACGGAAAAGCTGGCGGAAGGTATTCGGGCTTTTGCCAAGGATCTATATGAATTGCGGCGCATGATCCAAGAGCAACTGGACGCACCAGCGAAATGTTTAATTTCCAACTGAATAGTGCATTTGATGGGAAGCCACGCTCAGGATTAGTGAGACTTCGATCCGCCGTTCTTCCGACCTTCGGTCTTGAATTGGGGGCGGCGGTTCCATAGGCCTTTTGCCGACCATTTTTTTCGGGCTCGTTCTGTAAGGGTGGACGAAAGGCTGGGCTGCAATCGACCCACCGCTAACCGGCGTAGACCTGCGGCCGTATCTGTTAGTGACGCATCAGAAGAGCAGGTCGTTGGCCG
>NZ_RZOM01001982.1:0-384 GCF_003999175.1 Mesorhizobium sp. M7A.F.Ca.ET.027.03.2.1
GTCTGGGACGGCGCATCACCCGGTACGGCCGTCAACGTGCTTCGGCTCGCAATCGCGAACAGGCCCTGCGTCATTTACGATCTGGCCAGGGGCCGGATGGCGACAACGTACAATGTGGAGGACTGGTGCGCCATGCTCCGCCATGTCGATCCGGACACTCGCCGCCACGTCGAAGCCCGCATGACGCCCGAGGAGCGTCTAACGTTGCCAGGATGATGGATGCGGTCCCGCCGACAGCCCGGCGCAAGGGCGCCATGGCGACCAGCATGGCTCCGGCGAGAAACAACCACAGCGGTGGGCCGGTGATGAACGCCTCGCCGAAGAAACGGATGTCGCCGCGAATTCCCGAAATGGTGTTGCCGCCGGAGATCGCGAGCGATATGC
>NZ_RZOM01001983.1:0-384 GCF_003999175.1 Mesorhizobium sp. M7A.F.Ca.ET.027.03.2.1
CTCGCGTCCTGGATCAAGTGGATCAGGATAGACGGGTTGTCCCGCAACGGAACAAAACCCCAGCTCCGCCAGTAGCTCTCAGCCTCGGTGTCGATCGTCCGCACCACCACCGCGCGGCCTCGCGGGCTGCAATACGAAGCCGCGCAGCGGCACGCTCCGCCGCGTTGATACGATCCGTGGAGGCGCAGGGTGCCGAGCTTCGCGCGCGCGGGCGAACCCGACCGCGGTCGGGTTCGATGGTGCGGTTGCGAGGAAAGCGGCGCTCACGCGCCGCCCTCCGCGAACCGCCAGACGGGGATGCCGAGCCGACGGGCCTTGTCGGCAAGATTGTCGGTAATGCCGGAGCCGGGAAAGACGATCAGGCCGGAGGGCACCACCGAGAGA
>NZ_RZOM01001984.1:0-383 GCF_003999175.1 Mesorhizobium sp. M7A.F.Ca.ET.027.03.2.1
GTCTCCTTGAGGCTGGAGGCCAACGCCTTGGCGTTGGCGGCAACGCTCTCGGCATAAACCTTGAAGCTTGGCTTCAGCGCTTCGCCGAAAGCGACAGCCTTGGCAGCGATGACATGCATCAGCGGGCCGCCCTGCAAGCCGGGGAACACCGCCGAATTCATCTTCTTGGCGATGTCCTCGTCATTGCACAGGATCATGCCGCCGCGCGGGCCGCGCAGCGATTTGTGCGTCGTGGTGGTCACGACATGGGCATGCGGCAGCGGCGACGGATGCACGCCGCCGGCGACGAGGCCGGCGATGTGCGCCATGTCGACCATAAGATAGGCGCCGACCGCGTCGGCGATCTCGCGAAAACGCTTCCAGTCCCAGACGCGCGAATAGGC
>NZ_RZOM01001985.1:0-382 GCF_003999175.1 Mesorhizobium sp. M7A.F.Ca.ET.027.03.2.1
ATCGAGGGCGCCAAGGCGGAAGCCGAACGGCAGCATATCGCCATCTACCGCGACCTGCCGCCCGCGCTCCTGCTCGGCCTTGCCGCCCAGCAGCTCGCCGGCAACCTGGACACGCTCGAGCATGTCACCGTCACGCCCGACCTGCTCGCCACGGTGCTTGGCGAGTTCCGCAAGGGCCGGGCGGTCATCGAGGCGCGCTGAGGAGGGGGCATCAATGGCCGCGAACCGTCCCCGCGCGGTCTTCGTGACGCGCGAGACCGACTACGAGCTGCTGATCGCGCATCACGCGACGCGTGGCCAGGCTCGTTTCTTTCTCGAGACGCGCGGCCAGCGGCTGGAAGACGTCGAGGCCCGGCACGATCGCTTCCACGCGGTGCTCGGC
>NZ_RZOM01001986.1:0-381 GCF_003999175.1 Mesorhizobium sp. M7A.F.Ca.ET.027.03.2.1
GTTGCCGTTATAGGGCGCATCGCCGACATTGGTGACGGTGATGGTGAAATCGCAGCCGCCGGCCATCGTGCAGCGCGGCACGTCGGCATGCTTCTCGACCTTGAGGTCGGGCTGTTTTTCGGGCGGGCACTTCAAGTCGCGCGGGATGACGATGTCGATCACCTGCGTGCAGCAGAGCCCCCAGCCCTCCTTCGGCCCGGCATAGGTCTCGATGCCAGTGACGATGAGGTGGATGGCCTCGCCGGGCGAGGCGCCGATGATCTTCCAGTTCAGCACGCCGCCGCCGACCGGCACCTTCTGCGTGTCGGGAACGATGCTGATGCCTGGTGTCGTCGTCGACACCTGCACCCATTTGCCGGCCATCTCGGGTCCGACCGGCAT
>NZ_RZOM01001987.1:0-381 GCF_003999175.1 Mesorhizobium sp. M7A.F.Ca.ET.027.03.2.1
GCCAAAGCACCGCCGCAGCGACCTCGTCCGGCTGGACGAAACGCCCTTGCGGATTGATCGCGGCAAGGCTCGCCCGCGCCTCGTCGGCGGCGCGGCCGGTTTTTTCGACGATGCGCCGGACCGACTCTTCCAGCATGTCGGTTTCCACGAAGCCTGGGCACACCGCATTGACGGTAATGCCTGATTTTGCCGTCTCGGCTGCGAGCGCTCGCATCAGCCCGACGACGCCGTGCTTGGCAGCGACGTAAGGCGCGACATAAGCATAGCCTTTCAAGCCGGCGGTCGAGGCGACGAAGACGATGCGGCCCGACTTTCGCGCCAGCATGCCGGCCAGCGCCGGCTTCACCGTCAGGAAGGCGCCGGTGAGGTTGACGTCGAGCG
>NZ_RZOM01001988.1:0-378 GCF_003999175.1 Mesorhizobium sp. M7A.F.Ca.ET.027.03.2.1
CCCGCGACCTGTCCGACCGAAAGATCAAACTCTCCGCTCACGACTGCAACCGTCAGGGCGCTTGCGACCACCGTCAAAGCGGAAATCTGGACGAGGACGTTGCTGAGATTGTTAGCACTCAGGAAGCGCGGGCTGAAGATCGAAAAGACTACGAAGATCACCAGGGCAGCAAAGACGGTGCCATAGCGGGTCGCGAAATCCATCCAGTTGATCGGGACTTTGATAGCGTTTTCTTTCACTGTTATCTGTCCTTCAATTGGTTTTCAGGAGCAGGGTTTCTTCGGTCATCTCCACCGCCGGGAAATGATCGGAAAGCGTGCTGTTTGAAATGCAATAGATGCGATCGCAAATGGCGATCAGTTCGGTAAACTCGGCACT
>NZ_RZOM01001989.1:0-378 GCF_003999175.1 Mesorhizobium sp. M7A.F.Ca.ET.027.03.2.1
GCTTGGAACGTCCGCGCCGGAGATACGCACCCAGTTCCTGTTCCATGACAAGCTTGTTGGCGTTGCCCGAATTGGACATCCTCTTCTCGAGCGCGCGGCGGTGACCGCAGAAAGATATGCCGCCTGCGACCATGTCTTGGCATCCAAGGATGGGGAGAGAATCGAGCCCGTCGATGCCGCCCTGGAGAAGCTGGGGCTTAAACGGGCGATAAGGGTCGTCGTGCCTGGATATCCGGATGCAATGCGGATCGCACGCCAATCGGATCTGGTCGCGCTGGTGCCGCATTCATGCCTGGGCAACAGCTTGACGGGCGATCTCGCTGTCACGTCGGGTCTTGCGACCTTCGAAGTCCCGGTCCCCACGCCGGAGTTCAAGAT
>NZ_RZOM01000198.1:0-7177 GCF_003999175.1 Mesorhizobium sp. M7A.F.Ca.ET.027.03.2.1
ACCTCTGGGGGTTCAACGACGAGGCGCTCGCCCGCGCCGTCGCTGCCTCCGGCATTCCGGTGATCTCGGCTGTCGGCCACGAAACGGACTGGACGCTGATCGATCTCGTGGCGGATGTGCGGGCGCCAACGCCGACAGGTGCGGCCGAAATCGCCGTGCCGGTGAAGGCCGACCTCGAAGCAACGCTTGCCAGTCTCGGTGCGCGGCTGAAAGCGGCGGTCCTGCGCAATTTCGAACGCAAGCGGCAGGCCGCCCGTGCCGCCGCCCGGGCTCTGCCCTCGCCCGATCAATTGCTGGCGCTGCCGCGGCGACGCCTCGATGAGGCGACGTCCAGGCTCGGCCGGGGCCTGTTGGTCTCCACCGAACGCAAGCGTGCAAGGTTTTTTGCCGTAAAGCTGACACCGGCAATGCTGTCACAGCGCATTGCCGAGGCGCGGCGAACCAACGAGCGCAATCTTATGCGAGCACAAGGCGCGCTACGCGCGTTGGCAAGAGCCCGGCGTGCGGAGCTTAACCGAGCGGCGGATCAATTGCCAAAATGTGCCAGGGCATCGCTGCAGCGGCACAAGCAGCAACTGGCTCTGCTGCAAGGCCGCATCACGATCGAGCCGACGGCACGGCGGCAACGCGTGCAGAGGGATTTGCTGACAGCTTTGACAAGACGCGGCACGCAAGCAGTGGTGCTCAGGCTGGAGCGCCTGCGCGGCCGTGTCGTCCAGGCCGACAGGTTGATGGCGTCGCTGTCGCACAAGGCCGTCCTGGCGCGCGGCTTTGCGCTGGTGAGGGATGCGGATGGCGTGGTGATCAAGCAGGCTGCCGAGGTGGCGTCGGGAATGGCGCTTTCGCTCGAGTTCGCCGACGGCATCGCCGATGCGGTGGCGATCACCGGCACGGCAAAACCGAAAGCCGTGGCCAAGCCGGCGGCCAAGGCCAAAGAGCCCGGCAATCAGGGATCCCTGTTCTGAGACCATGACCGACAATCCGCATCATCTGACAACGCCCTCAGGCAAACCGCGCGCGCGAAATTTCGGCATCGGCTTCGATGGGCGGCCCGGACCGTTTAACGCGATCACCGATGTGCACGGCGTGACGGTCGGCTACGCGACGCTGATTTCGGGCGATGGCGCGCTCGTCGTCGGCCAGGGGCCGGTGCGCACCGGCGTGACCGCGATCCTGCCCAGGCCGCTCGCCGACCTCGCCACGCCGGTCTTCGCCGGCATTTTCAGCCAGAACGGAAACGGCGAACTGACCGGCTCGCACATCGTCGAGGAAACCGGCGCTTTCAACTTCCCGATCACCATCACCAACACCCATTCCTGCGGTGTCTCACGCGACGGCACGCTGCGCTGGATGCAAAGCGTGCTGCCGGCAGCGCTCGACAGCGGCTGGGGGCTGCCGGTGGCGGCGGAGACCTATGACGGCTTCCTCAACGACATCAACGGCCACCATTTGACGTCAGAGCATGTTGCGCAGGCTCTCGACGGTGCCGGCGGCGGGCCTATCGAGGAAGGCAGCGTCGGCGGCGGCACCGGCATGATCACCTTCGGCTTCAAGGCCGGCTCCGGCACGGCGTCGCGCATCGTCGAATGGCAAGGCCGTGCCTACACCGTCGGCGCCTTCGTGCAGTCTAATTTTGGAAAACGGCGCAATATCACCATTCGCGGCCTGTGCGCCGGGCCGGAGCTTCTCGAACCGGCGGTCCGCGAAGGCACACCGCGTGCTGAAAAGGGCTCGATCATTGCCGTCGTCGCCACCGACGCACCGTTCCTGCCGCATCAGATGAAGCGGCTGGCCCGCCGGGTACCGCTCGGCGTCGCCATGACCGGCGGCTTCGGCTATCACAGTTCAGGCGACATTTTTATCGCCTTCTCGACCGCCAATGCGAGCGCGGCGCTGGCGCCCTCCGGCCGCACCGCCAGCGCCGATTTTATTCCGGACACCGATATCGATCCGTTTTTCGAAGCGGTGATCCAGACCGTGGAGGAAGCAATCCTCAACGCGCTGGTTGCCAATGACGATATGACCGGACGCGACGGAAATTTCGTGCCGGCGCTGCCGAAGGCGTGGCTCAAGGAGAAGTTTGGCTGAAGACAAAAACGCGGGCCAGAAGCCCGCGCTGAAACAACGTCGCCGCTATGCGATCATTCCGCGGCTTTGATCATTCCGCGGCTTTTCCGGGGGCCTGCTGGCTTTCCTCGGCCTCGGCCGCTTCCTCAAGCCGGGATGCGATAAGTTCCTGGATATCGCCGACTTCTTCCTGGATGTCCTCCAGCGGGATGCCGACCTCGGCCGCCTCGGCGGCGCACTCCTTGGCCAGGGTTTCGGCCTGCTTGTCGATCCTTGCCTGGGAGGACTGGCAATGGACCTTTTCGCCGATCCATCCCCGCAAGAATTCGATGGCGTGTTCACTCATACTGCTGTTCCCTGGCGGCAAAGCCGGTTGGTAATCATAAACGTCGACATCCCGCAAAGGATGCATGTCCCCATTCCAGCCGAGTCGCGGTCGTCCGGCAAGCCAATGCTGTCCAAGGTCCACAGAGCCATAGGAAATCGAGGGGTCAAGAGCATTTTCTGATTCTGGAGGGGTCGGTACCGTTGGCTGGGTCACGCCCAGCGCTGCGCCACTGTTTCTATTTGCTTTTTTCCGGTTTCCGAGCCGATTTCCGTCACAATAGATGGCGCAACACACTACACATTCACAGTTGCTTCGAGGTGCTGCCCTCGGGCACGCAGGTCGAAGCCGCCGCTATATAGTGACATCCTCCTGCAATGTCGACTCCGCTCGCCATGCTGCTTCTTTCCGCCGCGCCGAAGGCTCCGCAACGGATCAAGAGCAAGTGACGATGGACGCGAACCGGGTGGAGCAAGCCTCGGCGGAATCGCTCAGACGTGCACAGCCACCACCGCCGCGCAGTCGCCGGCCTTGACCAGCCCGGGGAAATGCCGCGCCGCCAGCATGCCCGACATTTTTGCCCGGATCTCCTGCGGGGCGATGCCGGTGCGGCCGGTGGAATGGATGCGCGCCAGCACCGAGCCTTCTTCGACGGGCTCACCGAGATCGACCATGGTTTCGATCATGCCGTCATCTTCGGCGAAGGAGAAACAATCGCCCGACGGCATGTCGAGCCACTGGGTTCGAGTCTTCTCGACCGCACCATCTACAATGCCCGCATGGCGCAGTACGTTGAGAATGCCGCGCCGCGCGATCCGCACCGTCTGCGCACGCGACGTGCCGCCGCCGCCCAGCTCGGTGCTGACGAAGACCTTGCCCATCTCCTCGGCTGCCGTGTCATACATGCCGACGGCGTCGATCTCGATCATGCGCATCGAGAACGGGGCGGCGAAGGCCGCGACCGCGTCGAAGGCTTTCTGTTCCAGCGCCTTGTCGGGCAAAGTATGCGCGGCGCAGAACGGCACGAAGTCCAGCGTCTTGCCGCCGGAATGGAAGTCGAACACGATGTCGGCGCGGGGGAGCAGCTCACGCTGGAAATAGTCGGCGATCTTCTCGGTCACCGTCCCGTCCGGCCGGCCGGGAAAGCTGCGGTTCATGTTGCCCTTGTCGATCGGCGAGGTGCGCGTGCCGGCGCGAAAGGCCGGATAGTTCATGGCCGGCACGATGATCACCGTGCCGCTGACTTGCTTGGGATCTAGGGTCCTGGCGAGATCGTAGAGGGCCAGCGGCCCCTCATACTCGTCGCCATGGTTGCCCCCGGTCAGCAGCGCTGCCGGCCCGTTGCCGTTGCGGATGACGCAGATCGGGATCATCACCGAGCCCCACGCCGAATCGTCGCGGCTGTAGGGCAAGCGCAGGAAACCGTGCTGGATGCCGTCGCAGTCGAAATCGACGGTCGGCGCGACCGGTGATGGACGTAGATTCAACATCGGCATCAATCCTTCACCACCAGCTTGCGCGGCACATTGGCCAGGCACTCCACACCGGTTTCGGTGATCAGGATGGACTCGGTGATCTCCAGTCCCATCGTTTCCAGCCACAGGCCGGTCATGAAATGGAAGGTCATGCCGGGCTTGAGCTCGGTGCGGTCGCCGGGACGCAGGCTCATCGTGCGCTCGCCCCAGTCCGGCGGATAGGACAGCCCGATCGAATAGCCGGTGCGGTTGTCCTTGACGATGCCGTATCGCTTGAGGACACCGAAGAAGGCGTTGGCGATGTCCTCGCAGGCGTTGCCGGGTTTCGCGGCAGCCAGCCCGGCTTCCATACCTTCCAGCGTCGCCTTCTCGGCATCGAGGAATTCCTGCGTCGGCTTGCCTAGGAAGACGGTGCGCGACAGCGGGCAGTGATAGCGGTTGTAGCAGCCAGCAATCTCGAAGAAGGTGCCCTCGCCCCGCTTCATCGCTCTGTCATCCCAGGTCAGATGCGGCGCCGAGGCATCGGCACCCGACGGCAGCAGCGGCACGATCGCCGGATAGTCGCCGCCAATACCGTCGACGCCGCGCGTGCCGGCGTCATAGATTTCGGCGACGAGATCGCATTTGCGCATGCCGACCTCGATCTTGTCGAAGATGCGCTGATGCATGGCCTCGACGATGCGGGCCGCCTTGCGCATATAATCGATCTCGGTCGGGCTCTTCACCGCACGCTGCCAGTTGACCAGCGCGGTGGCATCGACAAAGCGGGCATTGGGCAAATGCTTCTGCAGCGACGCAAAGGCGGCCGCCGAGAACCAGTAATTGTCCATTTCGACGCCGACTGTCAGCTTGCCCCAGCCGCGCTCCGCAAGCACGCTGGCCAAAAAATCCATCGGGTGGCGCTCGGTCGACTGCACATAGTGATCGGCATAGCCGACGATATTGTCGTGCGCGAGATAGGCGGTGCGCTTGGCGCCGTTGGCGTCCTGGCCGCGGCCGTACCAGACCGGCTCGCCCGAAGGCGGCACGATAACCGCCTGATGCACATAGAACGACCAGCCGTCATAGCCGGTCAACCAGGCCATGTTGGAAGGATCGCTGACAACAAGAAGATCGACGCCCTTGGCCTCCATGGCCTTGCGTGTCTTGGCGAGGCGATCCGCATATTCGCCGCGCGAGAATCTCAGGTTCGGTTGCATTGTTCTTGGTCCTCGTTTGTTGGGCCCTGCGGCCGGTATCAGCTTTGAATCCAACTCGTCGTTCTTGTTTGAGCGTGATCTCTGGACAAACGGAAAACCGTTTGTCCGAGAAAACCGGTTCCCACTTTTCCGGATCATGCTCCTGCGGCCAGCATCAGCTTTCGAAGATGGCCCCGGAACCGGCCACCCGCGCACGGTCTCGAGCGAGCGTGGCGATCGCCGTGTCCTGGACGCCAGTGCCGGTGAGATCGGCGATGGTGATGTCGCTGGCCGAGCGCCGTCCGTGTTTCGCGCCGGCGATGATCTGGCCGAGTTCGGTCACCTCTCCCTCGGCGGCCATCACGCCCGCCGCGATTGCATGATGCAGCTCACCCAGCCGCTTTGTCTGGCGGCCACTGTCAGCGGCATAGAGATCGGCCATGCGCAGGATTGCCGGCGCGATCTCGTTCTTGTGCTCGGCGTCCGATCCCATCGCGGTGATGTGCTGCCCTGCGGAAACGAAGCCGGCCTTGATCAGCGGCTCGGTCGAAGGCGTCGTGGTGACGATGATGTCGGCGCCGGCGACCGCGTTTGCCGCGTCGGGCTCGGCATGCACGAGAATGCCGAGCTTTTCGCGCAGGGCTCCGGCGGTTGCCTCGGCCTTTGCCGCATCGCGTGCCCAGATGCGCGCCTCGGCAATCGGCCGCACCAGCATGAGTGCTTCCAATTGCAACCCGGCCTGGACGCCAGCACCGAAGATCGCGGCAACGGACGAGTCCTGCCGCGACAGATGTTTGGCGGCGACGGCGCCGGCAGCAGCGGTTCGGATATCCGTGAGATAGCCGTTGTCGAGCAGCAGCGCTTCGACCAGGCCGGTCTTGGCTGACAGCAGCACCATCATGCCGTTGACGCTGGGCAGGCCGAGCTTCGGATTGTCGAAGAAGCCGGGGCTGATCTTGATGGCGAAACCGTCAATGCCGGGCACATAGGCGGTCTTAACGTCGACCTCGCCGCGATGCTCGGGAATGTCTAGCCGCAGGATCGGCGGCATCGCCACCGGCAGAGTGGCAAGCGCACGGAAGGCGTTTTCGACGCAGGCGACGGCATCGAGATCGAGTGTCACGATCGCCCGCAACTCTTTCTCTGTAAGGATGGTCATCCGGCTCATGCGGCACGCTCCTTGAGCGATGGCGCTACGCCGCAAATGATTGTGCGGTGCGCGTCCATATCGATGTTGCGACCGGACAGCAGAACAACCATCGGCCCGTCCGACCTGACCTTGCCGGCCAGCAGTGCGGCGATGCCGACAGCACCCGCGCCCTCGACGATTTCGCGCTCCTGCGCATAGGCGTGACGGATTCCGGCGGCGATCTCGTCTTCGCTGAGCAGGATGACATCATCGAGCAGGTCGCGGCACATGGCGAAGGTCAGCCGATTGTCGAGGCCGATGCCGCCACCGAGCGAATCCGCCAGCGTCGGCAATTCTTCCACCAGCACCGGCTGGCCCGCATCGAGGCTGGCCTTCATCGCCGCGCCACGCGCCATCGAGACACCGATGATTTTTGTGCCGGGGCTGACGCCTTTGATGGCCGTAGCAACCCCTGAGGCGAGCCCACCGCCGGAGAGCTGGACCAGAACGAGGGCGGCATCCGGGACCTGCTCGATCATCTCAAGCCCGACCGTGCCTTGCCCGGCGATAATGTCGGGATGGTCGAAGGGCGGCAGCATCACCAGCCCCTCTTGCGCCACCAGCCGATCGACCTCCTGCTGGGCATCGTCCTGGCTGTCGCCGACGATGCGGACCTCCGCGCCAAGCCGGCGGATCTCGTCGAGCTTGTTGCCGGGCACCAGGCGCGACATGCAGATTACGGCGCGCATGCCTTCAAGCTTCGCCGCATGCGCCAGCGCGCGGCCATGATTGCCGGTCGAGGCCGCGACCACGCCCCGCGCCTTCTGTTCGGCGTTCAACGAGGCGACGGCGTTCGAGGCGCCACGCAGCTTGAAGCTGCCGGTGGTCTGGCGATGCTCGAGCTTGAGGTGAACGGGGACGCCCAGTTGTTCGGATAGGCTCGGGGACAGCACGGTCGGCGTGCGCTCGACTTTGCCGACGATACGGTCACGGGCGATACGGA
>NZ_RZOM01000199.1:0-7155 GCF_003999175.1 Mesorhizobium sp. M7A.F.Ca.ET.027.03.2.1
CGTCATGGACGTTAAATTCTTCCATGTGGATGTGGTAAGCGTCTAGGCACACGCCGCATTCGGGGCTGACCGCGTCAGCCAGCGCCAGTGCCTGGGCGCCGCGATTGAACAGATAGGTCTCGAAGCGGTTGAGGGGTTCGACAGCGATCTTGACGCCGACCTTCTTGGCGTGGGTGAAGCATTCACGGGTGGCGTCGACGACCCACTTCCATTCCTCTTCCTCGGTCCCGTCAGGCACGACCTTGCCGACGGTGGCCGGAACCAGCGTGATGATCTCGCCATCGAGTTCGCTGACCATGGTCAGCACGTCCTTGACATACTGAACGGAACGCTCGCGCTGGCCCTGGTTCCTGGCGGCAAGATTGCGCTCGCCCAGCATCAGGGTCACCGCGCCCCAGCAGCGAATACCATGCTCCTTCAGCAGCGCCCGGGTCTCCTTGGTCTTGTACTGCTCGGGCTCGCCGGAAATCTCGATCGACTCATAGCCGAATTTCTTGATGCGCTTGAGCGTCGTCTCCAAGGGTTCCGCGCGCATCCAGTTGTGCGTCGAAAGATGCATGGTCTGTCCTTCCCAAATCGTCTCTATGGTTCGCCTGCGACATGCATCGCCAAAAGGCGACACAAAGGTTCCTCCCCAAGGCGTTCCCAGCCTTTTTTCGCAAACTGGTTCGACCAATTGGGCCTGAAGCGAGGTCTACAGCAAATTCTCCAGATCGGCAAGAAGCGCTGGGGTGCAACTCTCTCAATGGATTATTTCCTTGATTATATTGAGATATATAGGCCTGCAACAATTGATTTTGGGGTCTTGATGGCGCATTGCGCGGCTTGACCAAATTTCCACATTTGGTAATACCAGAATGGCGGTGCGTGCAAGCACCCGTTGAGAAAAGACCAAAGTGGCTGGCCCTGCTTCCAATCGGCGCTATGCTCGGTCGAGAGAGAAATGAGGGAGGATGCGATGCCGACGACAATGAAGGGCCCTGGGCTGTTTCTGGCGCAGTTCGCGGGCGACGCCGCGCCGTTCAACTCACTGGCGTCGATCACCAAATGGGCGGCCGGTCTCGGCTACAGGGGCGTGCAGATCCCGACCTGGGACGCGCGGCTGTTCGACCTCAAGAAGGCGGCTTCTTCCAAGGCCTATTGCGATGAGGTGAAGGGCATCTGCGCTGACGCCGGCGTCGAGATCACCGAACTGTCGACGCATCTGCAGGGGCAGTTGGTCGCGGTTCATCCAGCCTATGACGCGCAGATGGATGGCTTTGCGCCGCCGTCGGTGCACAACAATCCCGCAGCCCGGCAGGAGTGGGCTGTCGAGCAGATGAAGTTCGGCGCTAAAGCATCGCGCAATCTGGGCCTGAATGCTTCAGTGTCGTTTACCGGCTCGCTGGCTTTCCCTTACCTCTATCCGTTCCCGCAGCGACCGGCTGGACTCATTGAGGAAGCGTTTGGCGAGCTCGGCAAACGCTGGAAGCCGATCCTCGACGTCTACGAGGACAACGGCGTCGATGTCGGCTATGAGATTCACCCCTCTGAAGACGTGTTCGACGGCGCCACCTTCGAGATGTTCCTCGACGCGGTCGGGGGCCACAAGCGCTGCAACATCAATTACGATCCGTCGCACTTCCTGCTGCAGCAGCTCGACTATCTAGAATTCATCGACATCTATCACGAGCGCATCAAGGCGTTTCACGTCAAGGACGCCGAGTTCAACCCGACCGGCCGGCAAGGCGTCTATTCCGGCTACCAGAGCTGGACCAACCGCGCCGGGCGCTTCCGTTCGCTGGGCGATGGACAGGTGGATTTCGGCGGCATCTTTTCCAAGCTGACGCAGTACAATTATGATTCCTGGGCGGTGCTGGAGTGGGAATGCTGCCTGAAGCATCCGGAGGATGGCGCGGCCGAAGGCGCGCCTTTCATCGAGCACCACATCATCCGGGTGACCGAAAAGGCATTCGACGACTTCGCCGCCGGCACCACCGACAAGAAGATGCTGCGCGCCATGATGGGCATCTAGCGCGGTTTCCCCTCCCCCTCGAGGGGAGGGTGGCCCGAAGGGCCGGGAGGGGTCGGTTCATGCCGAGCTCTGCCTCAACGACCCCACCCGATCCGCTGCGCGGATCGACCTCCCTCAAGGGGGAGGTGAGCAACAGCGAGGAGCAAGATATGGTCGGCGCATCGAAGTCGGAAACGGGAGGCGGCCCGATCCGCTACGGCATGGTCGGCGGCGGGCAAGGCGCGTTCATCGGCGCGGTGCACCGGATCGCGGCGCGGCTGGACAATGATTTCGTGCTGGTTGCCGGTGCTTTGTCAGCCGACCCGGCCCGTGCCAAGGCCTCGGCCGCCGAACTGGGGCTCGACCCCGCACGCAGCTATGCATCCTATGCCGAGATGGCCAAGGCCGAGGCGAAGCGCCCCGACGGCATCGAGGCAGTGGCCATCGTCACGCCCAACAATGTCCATGTGCCGGCGGCAAAAGCTTTCCTCGAGGCCGGCATCCACGTCATCTGCGACAAGCCGCTGGCGACGACCCTGGCCGAGGCGAAAAAGCTTGCGGCGATAGTCGAGAAGACCGGCAAGGTGTTCGTGCTGACGCACAACTACACCGCCTATCCGATGATCCGGCAAGCACGCGAAATGGTCGCCAAGGGTGTTCTCGGCGACATCCGCATCGTGCAGTCCGAATATCCGCAGGACTGGCTGACCGAGGATTTGGCCGCGACAGGCCAGAAGCAGGCGGCGTGGCGCTCCGACCCCAAGCAGGCAGGCGCCGGCGGCGCGCTGGGCGATATCGGTACGCATGCCTACAACCTCGCCCGCTTCGTCTCGGGGCTGGAACTGGACTCCCTGTCGGCCGATCTCGACGCCTTCGTGCCGGGCCGGCTTCTCGATGACAACGTCAACGTCATGCTGCGCTTCAAGCCTATCGGCAAGACGCATCCGGCCAAGGGCATGATCTGGGCAAGCCAGGTGGCGCCCGGCCACGAGAACGGGCTGAAGCTGCGCATCTATGGCTCCAAGGGTGGGCTGGAATGGGTGCAGGCCGACCCGAACTATCTCTGGTACACGCCGTTCGGCCAGCCGAAGCAATTGATCACCCGCAACGGCGCCGGCGCGCTGCCGGTGGCGGGCCGTGTCAGCCGCGTGCCGTCGGGCCATCCGGAGGGCTATCTCGAAGGTTTCGCCAACATCTACCAGGAGGCCGCGCGGGCGATCCGGGCAGCGCGCCGCAAGGGTGGCAAGCCGCCCAAGGATGTCGTCTTCCCGACCATCCAGGACGGCGTAGAAGGCATGGCCTTCATCGAGGCCTGCGTGAAGTCGTCGAAGAAGAATGGGGCGTGGACGAAGCTCTGAAATAGAGGCGGTCCGGGGGATTCAAGGGGAGGGGCGTCGATGAAAATCGGCATGTGCATGTTCTTGTGGACGACGGCCGTGTCGAAGAAACACGAGCCGCTGTTGCGCGATATCAAGGCGACGGGCTTCGATGGCGTCGAGATACCGATCTTCGCCGGCGCGCCGGACGACTACAAAAAACTCGGCGATCTGCTCGACCGCATCGGACTGGAACGGACCTCTGTTTCGGCCATGGGCGATCCGGCGATGAATTTGATCTCGGCCGACGCGGCGACGCGCAAGGCCGGGGTCGACTACATGAAATGGGCGATCGACTGCGCGCAGGCACTTGGCGCCAGCACGCTGAGCGGCCCGCTGCATTCGACGCTCGGGTCGTTTTCCGGCTCCGGACCGACCTCTGCCGAGAAAAAGCGCTCCGTCGCCTCGCAACGCGCGATCGGCGACCATGCCGGCAACAAGGGCGTCACCATCGGCCTCGAGGCGCTCAACCGCTTCGAATGCTATCTCCTCAACACGATGGCGGATCTGTCGGAGCATATCGACGCCATCGACCGGCCGCACATCAAGGCGATGTACGATACTTTCCACGCCAATATCGAGGAGGCCGACCCGATCGGCGCCTACACGAAACATCGCAGGAATGTCGTGCATATCCATATTTCGGAGAATGATCGCGGCGTGCCGGGGCGCGGCAACATTCCCTGGACAGAAACATTCTCAGCCATCCGCAAGAGCGGCTATGACGACTGGCTGACGATCGAGGCGTTCGGCCGCTCGCTGAAGGACCTGGCGGCGGCAACGAAGGTGTGGCGCGATTTTTCCGAGACGCCGGAAGCGGTCTATCGGGAGGGGTATAGGCATATCAAGAGCGGGTGGAAGAGGGCCGGCGCCTGAGACGCGAGCCGAAGGTCGGCGAAGCAAAAACCGGTACCGCCTTTGCTTCGTCGACCTTCGCTTCAGGATCGTGGTCTAAGCCGCCGGCAGCAGGCGGGCGGAGGCGCCCCGCGCGCGCTCGTCGTTGCCGTTTCCGACGGTCCCCATCAGTTTGCGGCGGAGATAGTTGGAGATGTTGTCGAAGACAAAAACGACAATCAGGATCAACAGCACCATGTAGAAAACATTGGCCCAGTTGGTGCCGGTGCGCATGGCTTCCCATAATTTCAGACCGATGCCGCCGGCACCGACGGCGCCGATGATTGTCGCCGAGCGGGTGTTCGATTCCCAGAAATAGAGGGATTGGCTAAGGAACACTGGCAGAACCTGAGGCAGCACGCCGTAGCGTTGCACCATTGTTGGTGTGGCGCCCACCGAGCGGATGCCTTCGCGCTGCTTGTCGTCGATGTTTTCCAGCGCCTCGGAATAGAGCTTGCCCAGGGTTCCGGTATCGGTGAAGAAGATCGCCGACATGCCGGCCAGCGGCCCCGGACCAAAGCCGCGGGTGAAGAACAGCGCCCAGATCAGCATGTCGACAGACCGCAGGAAGTCGAAGAAGCGTTTTGTCGCCTGATTGGTCAACCAGTTCGGCGTGATGTTGCGCGCAGCCGGGAACGCGAGCGGAAAGGCGACGACCGACGCCAACACTGTGCCGACAAAAGCCATGACGATGGTTTGCAGAAGCTTCAGCCACACATCGCCGTGTTGCCACTCGGCATTGTGGAGGATGTTGTCCCAAGCAAGCGCTGCGTTTGACCTCGACGGATCGATGCGTTCCCCGGAGACGATCAATGAAGCGACCTCGCCAGACGATTTTCCCCAGAATGGCGAATTCGTGTCAAACACAAAATTCGCCCAACCAAAAAACCGCCTCCAGGCGATCACCTCGTCATTTTGCACTTCAGCGCGGCCCAAAAATCCGAACGAGACATAGGCTGTCGAACCTGGCTTGCGTTGCTCTATCCAGTCAGGCAGCGGTGTGCGCGGCGTGACAGACCTGTCCTTGGCAATGTCGAAGACGACGCTTTCGGCGCCGCGCGTCACCGTGACAACATTTGGCGCAATGGCGATCTGGCCGCTGCCAAGGACGACGGTCGCCGCTACCACGGCCTTTTCGCGCACCGTTTTGGGCGCGGCCGGAACTGGTTTGTCTGGCGAGGGGGCCGGATTCTCGGCCGTTGGCGCGCCAGCCGCCATGAACGAACCCTGCGACGACTTGTCGGTCGCGGTCGCCGGTGCCGGTGCGGCGTCGACCCGCCGCTCGACCTCGGCAATCTGCTTGATAACCCAGTCGGGATTTGGATTGGATCCCAGTTTGGAGAAACGAGAGTAGTCGATGGTCAGATAGCCGTCCTTGAATTCGATGTCCGGGCGGATTTCGTAAGACACCCAGTCGGCGAGATAAGCGCCGGCCAGGTTCCAGTTCGCCTTTCCGAGAACGATGCCGATCGAGAAGAACCACGAGCAGTAAAAGGTGTAGAGGATGCATAGAAGGATGCCGAACGGGGCGGCATAGCGCTTCCATAAAGGCCGCTGAAACGCATCGGGATAGCGAGCGGCGATGTCGTTGATGGCGTCGGCGTTCATTGCGTTACTCTCCGCGCCCGTATGCGAACGCCTGCCTGCCGACGAGACGTTGTCTCAGCCATGCCGAAAACTGGTCAACGGCGACAATCGTGCAGAACAGCAGAAACACGATGGCTATGGTCTTGGCCTCATGGCCCCGGCTGATCGAAAGACGCAGGGATTCGCCGATGCCGCCGGCGCCGACGGCACCGAGAATGGTCGAAGCGCGCACATTGATCTCGAAGCGGAGCAGGAAATAGCTCATGAAGTTGGGCAGAACCTGAGGCACCATGCCGAACCACACCCGTTCGACCCAGTTGGCGCCAACGGCCCGCAATCCTTCGTCAGGCTTCATGTCGGCGTTCTCGACCACTTCGTAGAACATTTTTCCGAGCGCGCCGACGGTGTGGATGCTGACCGCGAGGATCGCTGGAATGGGCCCAAGCGAGAAAATCGCCAGAAAAAAGCCGGCAATGACGATTTCCGGAAAGGCGCGGACAATTTCGAGGAAGCGGCGCGTGGTGAAGCGGAGCCAGCGGCTGGCCGTCACGTTGCTTGCAGCCAGGAAGCAGAGCAGGAAACCGAAGGTGGAGCCGACCAGGGTCGAAAACAGCGCAATGTTCAGGGTCTCGATCATCCGGTAGAAATACTCCGGAATGTAGATGCCTTGGGTCAGGTAGACCCGGCCTTCGGGATAGTCGAATTTGAGGCTGCCATCGTCATAGGGCGACGGCAGGTCGAACAGCGCGCGCACCGGGTCGAACCAGTCGCGCGGCTTCAATTCGACGAAAAAGTCGGCGATGTGGGGAAGGCGGTCGAAGAACTTTCCGGCGTTGGTCTCATTGGCGAACCAGAGCGAGCCCGAGAGCGCAAGCAACAGGAAAACCAGGCCTCCGATCGTGTAGAGGCGCCGGCGAGCGGCGAGGTCGCGCCAGTGCCGCTCGGCTAACGCTCCTTCCGTGGAGAGCGCAGGCGCGCGGTAAATTTCGGTCGCACTCATCGATGGTTCCCCAGCCCGTGACGCGGCAACGCCGCCGGCGGCACTTTGGCCCCGGCGGCGTCGTGCCTTTTGGCTTACGAGCCGATCTTCGCCTTACGAGCGTCGATGATCGCCTGATAGAATTCCGGGGTGACCGGCGAATAGCTCTTGAAGTCGCCGCCTTGCACCGCCGCGAAACAGGCCGGGTCGGTCTGCGGAAGCTTGGTCAGGAAATCGGTGATCTTCTGCTTGGTGTCGGCGTCGAGCGAGGTGCGTATGACCAGCGGGCCGTTCGGGATCAAGGGGGACTGCCACAACTCTACGAG
>NZ_RZOM01000019.1:0-16678 GCF_003999175.1 Mesorhizobium sp. M7A.F.Ca.ET.027.03.2.1
GTCTTCCACTGTCGTTCCTTCCGGCGCCGCGCGAACCTATGATGGACGCAGCAGGCGCTTCAGTGTTTTAAGTTGCCGCCAGACTAACAGCGCCGCGCCCGATCACCAAGAGCCGCGTGCCGAATTTTGCCGGCAGGCCGCAAACCGCCGTTCCGGGGCGGCCGCGTAATGAACCCGCACGCCGCAGTTGCCGGCGCTACGCCTGCCGGCATCTCTTTCGGCCGCTCACTGCGGCAAATCTAGCCGGCCGACGCTGCGACAAGGGTTCGCGGTTGAATAGCCGGCTTCGATGAGGCATTTCTGAAATGAGCGGAAGAATCCGGCAAGGCCGGCCTCTCACCAGCCACGAAAAGGAAGCGGACCCGCAACGCATGGCAGTCAGGCAATGAACTGGAGACGCTATTTCTGGCCGGTTGTGGGCATCGCCGCCGTGATCTTCTCGCTGCTGCTGCTCTGGCACGAATTGCGCGGCGTTTCGCTCGACGACGTCTGGGACGGTATCACGGCCATTTCGACCCGCGGCTGGGTCCTTGCCGCGCTGAGTTCGATCATCGCCTATGCCTCGCTTGCCGGCTACGACCACATCGCGCTCCTGCATATCGGCAAGCGCGTGTCGTGGCTGTTCGTCACGCTGTGCTCCTTCACCACCTATGCGCTGTCGCACAACATTGGCGGTTCGGTGTTTTCGGGCGCCGTCATCCGCTATCGCGCCTATGGTACCAGGGGCCTGACCGGACAGGATGTCGGCGTGCTGGTGGCGGTCTGCTGGATCACCTTCGTGCTGTCGACGATTTTGGCCTCGGGCCTGGTTCTGGTGTTCGAGCCTGAGATACTCGACCGGTTTTCCGGCATCGCCCATCATGGCCTGTCGGAAGCGGCCGGCATCGCGATGCTGCTGCTCGTCGCCGCCTATGTCTTCGGCAGCTGGCTGCATCTGCGCCCGCTGAAGATCGCCAGTTTTCAGCTCCACTATCCGGCGCTGCCGATCGTCGCGCGGCAGTTGCTGATCGGCCCGATCGAACTGCTGGCCGCCGCCGCGATCATCTTCTTTGCCCTGCCCGCAGCCCACAATCCCGGCTACTTCGTCATACTGGGCGTCTTCCTCGTCTCCTTCTCGATCGCGCAGATCTCGCATGCGCCGGGCGGGCTCGGCGTGTTCGAGGTGGTGTTTCTCGCCGGCCTGTCGGACATGGATCCGGTCGGCGTGCTGGCGGCGCTGCTGGTGTTCCGGCTGTTCTACCTGATCATCCCGTTGATTCTGGGCCTGGGCGTCGTGCTGTTCTTCGAACGCTCGCAGTTCAGCCGGACGGAGCCTTGAGGAGCGGGATTGGATCTGGAGGCCGCGCGCCGGCATCTGAAGTGCGGCGTCTGAAATCACCTGACGAAACGTGCCATTGAAGCACAGAGCAGGCTTGACTATTTTCCGCTGGCGGCTACAAGGCAGCGCTCAAGCGGCTCAGCTGCTCGGCCCGCGCGGTTCATGACCACGCCTGCTGGGGAATAGGTTAACGGTAGACCCACGGACTCTGACTCCGTTAGTCCTGGTTCGAATCCAGGTTCCCCAGCCAGACATTTCTCAAGTATCTACCAGTGCGGAACTTCCCGACGCCGGCCACGTTCGGCTGCATGGCTTTCTTGACCGGGTTTTCATCTGCAGTGGTCGTTCTGTTTATCGTGCTGCTGTTCACCCACGCAGCCCGTGATCTTCAAAGCTCACCTATGTATCATCGGATATATCACCGACTGCGCCGAGGCTTTAGGTCTTCGTTTTGAAGCGCAACGATGGCTGAACGCGTTATCCCGCCGTCTGCGGCCTAACCGGCCCAGCAGTGTTCCACCGGATGAACTCGGCTTTCTTACGGGTGACGTGCCGCAAGGTCTTCAACAACACCTCATGCGGGACACCGGTCTGCCTGTAGTGGTCGTAATACGGCGATATGAATGGCTTAATGATGCTTAGGTGCAGCGCTTCCGCTGCCATTAGAAAGCGATCAATTTCAGCTTGTGAAAATTGCTTTGAGGGTTTTGACCTAGTCATTGCGACACCTTTTGAGAGTCGCCACCCGAGGACAATTCCTACAGCACACCGAACCGGGCCGGCGAGCTTCCCGTCATGTCGAGATCGGCTCAGTCCGACGTAACAGGACCCGACTCGACGACTTGCGCCGTGACTGAGGAAAGGATTCCTCGCTTCGCCAGGACAGGCTTTTCATAGTTCTTTTTCATAAATGCTCCTCGCATTTTCCACTCGCCGAAGGTGCTTTGGAGCGATCAAGTTGTCAAGCTGATGCTAAAAAGCCGCCAAAAGGATAGGAAGTTGGCAAACTCGCCGGGCGAAGACCCCAACGCCCTCGGAGCCCGGCGAGCCTACTACCTAATCGGGTACGCGATCAGGACCGGGGTTCACCCAGTAACAGGTCCGGTGCAAGAGCAATGCCAGCAACCCTGTGCTGAAATGGGACGGGCGGCAAAATGACCGTAAACTTGCCCCCAGCGGAATATGGTCCTTTAATTAAATTAGCGTAGACGCATAAAAAGGCTTATAATTCGGACAGCCGGCACTGCCCCCTCCAAGCCGGTCAGGCTCGGCGCCAGTCCCCCTCGATACCCTCCGACGCCGGGCCGCTGCTCCTAGCCGCTGGTCAGGATAAGCGCGCTAGCGATACGGCGCGTCATCGGTGTCTATGCGACGGAATCATGGAAGGCGAGATTGCCTGGTCGTTGCGTCCGCCTTAGTGAAGCTTCATGAAGGCTCCTCCACAAGGCCGCGTCATGCTCACTGATAGCCAGTACATTCTCGAACGCATGAGCCAAGGCTGCGTGACGCTCTCCGACGACGCGTTCGTCATCGACAGGCTGGTCAAGTATTTCGGCAATGGGAAGATCCGCTGGCATGTCGAATTCCGTGGGCATCGCATCGAGCTGACGACAGGCCAGCTCAAGAAGCAGCCGACCTTCCGCAGGAAGATACTCGAACAGGCTGGCGTGCTGCCGCCCCAGCGTGCCGGGACCGACTACAGGCGATGGGCACTCGATCTGAGGAAGAATGCCATCGAGCTTCCTTGGCGGGATAGGCCGGTCGATGCCGGTTTCGCCATCGACAGGCTCACCAGCCATGGGGACGGGCGCTGGACGGTCGAATACCAGGGCAAGGCAATCAAATTCACGACGACCAAACTCCGCAGGCAGGTTAGTTTCCGCAAACGCATGCTGGCCAAGGCCAAGGTGCTGCCGCCCCAGTTGGACCCGGTTGCCTACCGGAAGTGGATGGACTGGCTCATTCAAAACGCCACCGAAGCCGCCCCGCAGGCCGGCGATGCCTCGATGACAGAAAAAAGTTGGCTGGACGACCTGCCAGAGCTGGCCGGCTGGCAGAATGAAGCACCGCCCGAAGGGGCCAGCTAGGGGGCGGCACGCGTTGCGTTTGCCATGCCTGGAGATTTCGTCACACACTGATGACGAGGGAATCTGACCAGAGCCTGGCTCGCTGGCAATCGGAATTGAAATGAGCACCCATGGACCGCTTCAACCTCGGCACTTATCGCCGCCCCATCTCCACGCGCTCGGCGGAAACCCAGCGCTGGTTCGATATAGGACTGAAGTGGTGCTACGGCTTCAACCATGAGGAGGGCATCAAGTGTTTTGAGAAGGCGCTGGAGACGGATCCTGATTGCGCTTTTGTGCATTGGGGCATCGCCTATGCCGCCGGGCCCTTTTACAATCTGACCTGGAAAGAGCATGGCGAGGCCGAGGCCAACAGCGCAACCAGACGCTGCTTCGAGCATGTCCAGCTAGCGCGCGCCAATGCGGCTGCCGCCAGCGATGTCGAAAGGCGCCTGATCGAAGCGCTGGCGTGCCGCTTCCAGAAGCCGCACCGGGTGGGCCCCGAGGAATTCGAACAATGGGACGATGCCTATGCCGCCGCTATGCGGCTTGTGTATCAGGACTTTCCCGACGACGACGATGTGATGGCGCTTTTCGTTGAGGCGCTGATGATGCGCACGGTGCGGCGGCTGTGGAATCTCAAGACCGGCGCGCCGGCGCCGAATTCCGATGTCGTCGAGGCGCTCGACGTTTGCGAGCGGTCAATCCGGTTTGCCGACGAGACCGGCGCAGCACAACATCCGGCGATCGTCCACCTGCACATCCATCTCCTGGAAATGTCCACCATGCCGGAGCGCGGCATGCGCTCGGCGGATCTGCTGGGCGAAATGTGCCCCGATGCCGGGCACATGAACCACATGCCGGGGCATATCTATGTGCTGTGCGGCGAGTACGAGAAGGCCAGGCTTGCCAGCGAGAAGGCGGTGCGCGCCAACGACCTCTATCTGGCCTATGCCGACGAGCCGACCTACTATCTGCTCGGCTGCTGCCACGATCTGCATCTGATGATATTCACCTGCATGTTGTCAGGCCAGTACCGGCCGGCACTGTGGGCCGCCGACAAGGTGCGCAGCCTGGTCGCGCGCGAGGTGGTCGCCATCCAGGACCGGCCAAAACTCACCCAGACAGTGGAAGGCTACCATGCGATGAAATCGCATGTGCTGGTGCGCTTCGGCCGCTGGCAGGAGATCGTCGACGAACCGGTCACCGCGGAGCCGGGCCTTTATGTGCTGACAGCGGCCATGCAGCACTACGCCAAGGGTGTCGCGCATGCGACGCTCGGGCATTTCACCGAGGCCGAGCGCGAGCGCGAAAAATTCCACCGGCATCTGGAAGGCATTCCGGCCGAGCGGCGCTTCCTCAGCAACCCGACGCGGGCTTCGCTGGCTGTCGGGGCTGCCCTGCTCGACGGCGAGCTTGCCTATCACCAGGGCCGGCATGACGAGGCCTACGGCCATCTGCGGCAAGCGGTCGAGCTTGACGACAATCTGTCCTACACCGAGCCGTGGGCGTGGATGCATCCGCCGCGCCATGCGCTGGCAGCACTGCTTCTCGACCAGGGCCACTCTGCAGAAGCTGAACAGGTCTATCGCGACGATCTCGGCCTGAGCGGCAAGGTGCAGCGCTGCGCCCAGCATCCGAACAATGTCTGGGCACTGCACGGGCTGGTGGAATGCATGAATCGGCGCGGCGAGACTGATGAATTGCCGATATTGCAGACAAGCCTTGCCGCGGCGCTGGCCAAGGCGGACGTGCCGATCACCTCGTCCTGCCTGTGCAGGACGAGCGCGCAGCAAGGCTGCTGTCACTGACGCGAAGTCAGCCTACCGCCACTGTTGCGGCCGATCGGCTCGCCAAACAAATTGTCGACCGATCATCGTTGGCGGTGGAACCCTCGCCGCCCGGTCGTGTCACCTGCCGATCAGCCCAGGCTCCACGCTTTGTCTCGTATCACGCCTTCCTCGATCAGCACCGAGCAGTCTATCTCATCGTGAAGTTGGGCGTTTGGGTCGGACAAAAGCCAGGAAGCATAGGACCGAAGCTGCTTGAGCCTGGCTGTTTTCTCAAGCCGGGCCTGGCGCTCATCCTCGGCTGCCGGTCTTCTGTCCTTCTGGGCAGGAAATTGCATGCTGGCTCTCCTCGGTCACCGAGCTGCGCTTCGACTTGAAGCCAACACATGCGCTGGCGAGAGTCGCCATCCATCTGGATGATGGCGGACCCTTATCAACAATGCACCCGCGCCACCGCCGGGTGCTCCCTGGTCCGGGTTCGCTGCGGCGCATCGGCACTCGGCAGTCGGACGCAGCCAGGGGAATGGAACCAGATCGGCCGTGCGACGTCATAGAAGCAGGTGCTCATACAGGAGTGTGACCTCCATGATCAGGCTCGTTCTTGCCGCTGCCGCCATGCTCGTCATGGCATGGGATGCAACGGCGGCGGCAAAACTGGACGCGGTCACCGTCAACAACGCCCAATTTGACGGCAGCGAAGCGAAAGGCGTCAGTGCGACCGTTCTGAAGGCGCAAATCCTCCTGGATCGTGCACGCTTCTCGCCAGGCCTGATCGATGGCCGCCAAGCAGAGAACTTCAGCCGGGCAGTCAGTGCGTTTCAAGCGGCCAACGGATTGCCTGCCGACGGCAAGCTTACCCGCGAGACATGGGACAAGCTGGTCGCGAGTTCCTCGCGCCCCGCGCTTGAGACCTACGAGTTGACGCGCAAGGATGTGCAGGGACCGTTCACCAGGCGAATTCCGACGCGCATGGAGAGGATGGCCCGCCTGCCCAGGCTGGCCTACCACAATGCCCTGGAAAAGATGGCGGAGCGCTTCCACAGCAGCGAGGAACTGCTTGAACGCCTCAATCCCGGCATCGGCTTCAGGAGAGCGGGGCAAAAGCTGCTGGTGCCAGCTGTCGCCCGAGGTGATCCGCCGCAAGACATTGGGAACGTCGAGGTCGACAAGAGCGCTCGCCAGGTTCGCGTGCTCGACCCTTCCGGCAAAGTGCTTGCGACGTACCCCGCCTCGATCGGGAGCCAGGAGAAGCCCGCGCCGAGTGGCGAGGCAGAGGTCAAACGCGTGGTGCGCCACCCAACCTATCACTACGATCCCGAGTTTGCCTTCAAGGGGGTGAAGACGAAGCGCCCCTTCACGATCGCTGCCGGGCCAAACAATCCGGTGGGATCGGTCTGGATCGATTTGTCCATCGATAGTTATGGCATTCACGGGACTCCGGACCCAGGCAAGATCGGAAAGACCTTCTCGCATGGTTGCATCAGGCTGACCAACTGGGATGCCGAAGACCTCGCCTCCGAAGTGCAAAGAGGCACAAAGGTCGTCTTCAAGGAGGAAGCGGCAGGATCGGTCGAGCAAGGATCGCAGTAGTTAGGCGCTACGGACTAACCCGCTTTCGACCGTGTGACTGGCGTCACCGTGGGGCGGCGCCCTTACCCCAGCCACTTCTCATAATCGGATACCAGCAGATGGACCGGGGCAACGTCTTCGTCGATGTTGGAAAAACGGCCGATCGGTTCGCGAAACACATTGTCGGTGAGATCGTCATTGACGGTCGAGACCTCGCCGATCAGCACGTCCTTGCCCTCGGCCCAGAAGGCATGCCAGACGCCGGGAAGCAGCGTGACGCTCTGGCCCGGGTCGAGCTTCAGGAGCCCGCCCGCAGGCAGCCTGTGGATGGTTCCGTCGACCGGCACCGAAACCTCGGCCTTGGGATCGATGCCGCCGTCGCGGTCATGCATGAACAGTTCCAGCACCAGCTTGCCGCCGCCACGGTTGATGATGTCCTCGGCCTTGATGTTGTGGCGGTGCATCGGCGACAGCTGGTCCTTGCGCGAGATCATGATCTTCTCGGCATAGAGCATGCCCATGCCCTTCTTCATGTCCTCGTAGCGGCCGTTGCGAACGGTGAACAGGAACAGCCCGAGCTCCTTGAACTTCTCCTGGCCGTAATCGGTGATGTCCCAGCCGAGTCGCGAGGTAAACACGGCCGCGGAATCGGCTTGGCGTGCCTTCGCCTCCTGCGGCGACCAATAGGCGAAGGGCGGCATGATGTAGCCGAACGAGCGGATGAAAGCGTCGGCTTCGCGGATAATGTCGTTGATGGCGGAGCGCTTCATGATCATGATCCCTTCGTATCGATTTGTCTGGCAAATCGCATAGCCGAACGTCGATGCTGTGTCGATCCATCTCGCCGTCCAGTCCGGCGTTGCGCAGGGCGTATGGACCACAGATCCGCTTGCCTGGCCGCGTGACATCACGGATTTTCAGGGCCATAAAACCCGCGGTTCCTCATGGGGTGAAAGATGATGCCGACCGTCCAAGATCTCGATACGCCATCCATCCTGATCGACGCCGCGCGCGCGGAAGCCAACATTGCCCGCGCCCAGGCGCATGCCGACAAGAACGGGCTGAAGCTCCGGCCGCATATCAAGACGCACAAATTGCCCTACTGGGCGAAGAAGCAGATAGCGGCCGGCGCCGTCGGCATCACCTGCCAGAAGATCGGCGAGGCCGAGGTGATGGCCGATGCCGGGCTGACCGATATTTTTCTTCCCTACAACATCCTTGGGCGCGCCAAGCTGGAACGGCTTCTGGCGCTGCACGGGCGCGTCACCCTGTCGGTGACAGCGGACAGCATGGAGACGCTCGAAGGGCTGGCAACCACCTTCACCGATGCCGGCCATCGACTGCCGGTGCTGGTCGAATGCGACACCGGCATGGGCCGCTGCGGCGTGCAGACGGCTGATGAAGCAGTTGCGCTGGCAAGGCAGATCGACAGAGCCGGTGGCCTCACCTTCGGAGGACTGATGACCTACCCGGCCGCCGGGCGGGCGGCGGAGGCCGAAGCCTGGCTCGCCGGGGCCAAGCAGGCGCTGGCCGCGTCGGGCCTCGCCTGCGAGCGCATCTCCAGCGGCGGCACGCCGGATATGTGGCGCTCCAGCGATACATCCGTTGTCACCGAGTATCGTCCAGGCACCTACATCTATCTCGACCGCTATCAGGTCGCCAAAGGCGTCGGCGGCCTCGACGACTGTGCGCTGACGGTGCTGTCGACGGTGGTCAGCCATCCCACAGCGACGCGCGCTATCCTCGATGCCGGGAGCAAGGCGCTGTCCAGCGACACGCTGGGTCTCGCCGATTTCGGCGAGTTGCTCGGCGTGTCGGGAGCGCGGGTGACGGGCCTGAGCGAGGAGCACGGCACCGTCACGCTTTCGGGCGACGGCAAGCTGCGCATCGGCGAGCGCGTGCGTGTCGTGCCCGACCATTGCTGCGTCGTCACAAACCTGTTCAACGAGGTCAATCTGATCGACGGCGACAAGGTGCTGGAAACGCTCCCGGTGGCGGCGCGCGGAAGGATGGGGTGAACTAGGAAGCGCCTTGCCTTCTCCCCCTGTGGGAGAAGGTGGATCGGCGCGCAGCGCCGAGACGGATGAGGGTGTTCCAGCGGAATGAGACGTTGGCGTTCCCTGGAACACCCCTCATCCGTCGCCTTCGGCTACACCTTCTCCCACAATGGAAGAAGGGGGAGACCGCTCGGCCTGCCGTGCCGCAACCCTGCGCATGGCAATCACCCTGCGGCGGCGGATTTCGGTGCGCATCGCCATCAGGTGCAGCGCGAAGAACAGCACGGTAAAGCCGAGCGCCATCACCAGCAGCGGCCATAGCAGGCTGGGGTCGATGGTGGAGCCGCCCATGCGGAACACCGAGGCCGGCTGATGCAGCGTGTTCCACCAGTCGACCGAGAATTTGATGATCGGGATGTTGATGAAGCCGACCAGCGTGATGATGGCCGCGGCCCAGGCGGCACGGCTGGCATCGTCGAGCGCGCGGGTCAGCGCGATGATGCCGAGATACATCAGGAACAGCACGAACACCGAGGTCAGCCGAGCATCCCAGACCCACCAGGTGCCCCACATCGGCTTGCCCCAGATCGAACCGGTGATCAGCGCCAGCGCGGTGAAGACGGCGCCGATGGGTGCGGCTGATTTCAGCGCGACATCGGCCAACGGATGCCGCCAGACGAGCGTGCCGAGCGCCGAGACCGCCATCAGCGTGTAGCACATCATGGCGAGCCAGGCGAAAGGCACGTGGATATACATGATGCGGACGGTGATGCCCTGCTGGAAATCCTCAGGCGCGGCGAAGCTCATATAGAGCCCCACGGCGAGGATCAGTGTGGCGATCGTGGCCAGCCATGGCACGACCTTGTCCGCCAGCCCGACGAAGCGCGTCGGGTTGGCGAGGTCCATCCAGCCGGTCAGGCGTGAAGTCGTATCGCTCATGCGGTTCTACATAAACCGCCGCGGCGTTCGGGGCAATCGAGCGGTGGTGTCGCAGACGCAATTGGGGCGGCCGTGCCTGTACTCTCACCCGGACCTAACGGTCCGACCTCCCCACAAGGGGGAGGTAAAAGAAAGAGGCTCAGGCAGCCGCTTCCTGCTGTTGCTGCACGGTGCGGCTGAGGCGGCGAACCTCCTCGTCGTTGAGCAGGCCGCCGGCGCGCAGCAGGCTGGCGAAGCGGCCATTGCGCAGCGACAGCTCGGTGAAGCCGCCCATCTCGACCACCCTGCCCTTGTCCATGAACACGACCAGATCGGCGTCGCGAACGGTGGTCAGGCGGTGGGCGATGATGAAGGTCGTGCGGTCGCGGCGCAGCTCGTCGATCGCTTCCTTGACGCGGTCCTCGGTCTCGACGTCGAGCGCGCTGGTCGCCTCGTCGAGCACCAGGATCGGTGCGTCCTTCAGCACGGCGCGGGCAATGGCGATGCGCTGACGCTCGCCGCCCGAGAGCTGACCGCCACGTTCGCCAACCACCGTGTCGTAGCCATTGCTCTTGGACAGGATGAAGTCCTGTGCGGCAGCCGCATTGGCGGCGGCATGGATCTCGTCATTGCTTGCATCGGCGCGGCCAACACGGATGTTGTCCTCGATCGAGCGGTTGAGCAGCCCGGCATCCTGGAACACGGTGGCAATCGAATGGCGCACCGACTTGCGGGTCACGGTGCGGGTGTCGATGCCGTCGATCAGGATACGGCCATGGGACGGCGAGAAGACACGCTGCAGCAGGTTGATGAGCGTGGTCTTGCCAGCGCCCGTCGGGCCCACGATGGCGACGGTCTGGCCCGCCTGCACCTCGAAGGACACGTCGTCGATGCCTTGGCCGGAATTGGCGAATTCGAAGCCGACATTCTCGAAGCGGACATGGCCGGTGACGTTGGCAAGATCGCGCAGGCCGTCCGGCTCGGCGGCATCAGCCGCGGAGTCCTCGAGATGGTAGAAATCCTCGAGCTTGGCACGGGCCTCGGAAATCTGGTTTGCGAAAGCCGACATCTGGTCGAGGCGAGCGATCAGCATCGTGGCAAAACCGGTGAAGGCAATGACGTCGCCGACACCCAACTGACCACGAGTGACGAGATAGGAGCCGATCGACAACACGATCAGCATCGAGATTGCCGATGACAGGCGGTGCAAGGCATTGGCCAGCGCCCACCAGTCGAGAACAGGGTTCTGCGCGTCGAGCAGGTTCTTAACGTAGCGGCGCAGCGTATCGGCCTCGTGGCCGAGGCGATTGTAGCTCTGCAGCACCGCAACGTTGCTGACCGAGTCGGTCACATGCGCGAACACCTTGTGGTAGTGGCGCTCGACCGCGGCCTGGCCCGCCTTGGTGCGGCGCATGACCATCCGGCCGATGCCGACATAGAGCAGCCCGAGGCCAAGCAGCACCAGCGACATGCGCAGGTCCATGCTGATCGCGGTCGGGACCAGCAGTACGAGGGCGACAGCCGTGGACAAATGCTGGCGCATGAATTCGAGCCAAAGGCTGAACAGGGTTTCGACGGCGCGCAGCATCGTATGCAGCGCATTGGAGGTGCCGTGCTGATGGTGCCAGGCGAGCGGCATGGTGATCACACGCTCGAAGGACTCGCAAAGCACTTCGCTGCGCCGCGCGTGGGCAAAGCGGTCAGCGCCGCGCGCCACCATGACGAAGGCAACGATGTTGAAGGCTCCGAGACCGGCCCACATGACCAGCGTGGTGAAGACAGAACCACGCTCGGAGATGGCGCCGATGACGCGACCGAACATGATCGGCTCGAGAAGCGCTACGATGGCGAGAGCCACGTTGGCCGAACAGATCAACGCAACGCGTTTCCTGTCCGCCGCCAGATAACCGAGAGCTCGCCAGTAGATTTGCAGAAGGGTCACCCCAGTTACTCCGCCACGCTGTTTATTGTGCACTGCATCATTTTATTCGTACCGGTTGATACGTCGCAAAACAATGGCCGTGTACCCCTTCAGTTCCCCTAGAGCGAACAAAAGATGGCGACGTTCCGAAATCTGCCGTGATCACCTAACGGTTTGAGAAGACAGGTAAAATGTCAGGCATGCGGCGAAATCATGGCAGTTGGCACGTACTGCCACAATTTTAATCAGCAACAATGTCGGGCGGATGACTAAGGCCGAAATCGCCTTTTGCGAAGTATAGAGCGAAACAAAGCTGCAGTGCGCCCTTCCAGGTGAAGGGAGGCCAAACTCTCACTGCTCGTGGCGCCCCTGTCGGACGCCTCAAGCCTTTGATTTCATGCATTCCTCGGTGGCATGTCCTTCAACCGGCAGGCGGCAACGCCGGGCGGGACGGCCTCTCATCCCGCCGTGGCGGCAAAAGTCGCGCCCCGGATCCCAGGCCCGAGCGCATAGTTTTTGAGCAACATGCATCAGGCCGGGATCCTGATGACCACCTCGGCAACTTCGCCGTCCTTCAGTTCGACTGCCGAACCCTTGGTCTTTGCCCCATTCACCTCCAGCGACACGGCCTTGGCCTTATTGTCGCGGATGACGCGAACCTTGAGTTCCGCCCCCAGCATTTTGAGATTTGCCGAGTAGCCGTCCCAGTGGCTCGGCAGCTTCGGCTTGAACTGGACACGCTTGCCGCGCCGCTCGATGCCCAGGATGCCTTCGACAGCAGCCCTGTAGAGCCAGCCGGCAGAGCCGGTGTACCAGGTCCAGCCGCCACGGCCGCCCTTGCCGTTGCCGGCGTTGTCGTCCCCGGCATAGATATCGGCCGCCACGACATAGGGCTCGACACGATAGTGCTCGGCCGTGGCCTCGTCGGTCGCATGGTTGACGGGGTTCAGCATCGAGAAACAGCGATAGGCCTCGTCGACCTGCCCCATCTCGGCAAGCGCGATGACGAACCATGTGGCGGCGTGGGTGTACTGGCCGCCATTCTCGCGCACGCCGGGCGGATAGCTCTTGATGTAACCCGGGTCCTTCTCCGTCTTCGAGAAGGGCGGCGTGAACAGCTTGACGATCTTCAGCTTGTCGTCGACGAGCAGCTTCGTTGCCTGCTCCATCGCGGTCGTCGACCGTGCCGGGTCGCCCTCTCCCGAAAGCACGCTCCAGGACTGGGCGATCGAGTCGATCTTGCACTCCTGCGAGTTGCGGGACCCCAAAGGGGTGCCGTCGTCGAAACTGCCGCGCCGGTACCATTCGCCGTCCCATGCGGTGCTCTCAAGCGCCCGCTTCAGAACATCGGCATGCTTTGCCCAGGCCTGTGCTCGCTTAGCGTCGCCCTCGGCCTTGGCGACGGGGGCGAAATCACCCAGCGTCTTCAGCAGGAACCAGCCGAGCCAGACGCTCTCGCCCTTGCCGTGCTCGCCAACGCGGTTCATGCCGTCGTTCCAGTCGCCGCCGAGGATCAGCGGCAGGCCCGCGGGGCTGCTGCGCTTGATGGCGAGATCGAGCGCACGCGCGCAGTGGTCGTAGAGCGACGCCGTCTTCTTCGAGATTTCCGGGGTGAAGAAGGCATCGTGTTCGCCATCGCCCAGCGGCTGTCCATCGATGAACGCCAATTGCTCCTTGAGGATGGTGGCATCGCCGGTGACCAGCAAATAGCGCGCCGTGGCGTGGGCAAGCCAGACCACGTCATCGGAGATCAGCGTGCGTACGCCAGCACCCGTGCGCGGCAGCCACCAGTGCTGCACGTCGCCTTCGGGGAACTGCCGCCGCGCCGCGTTGAGGATCTGGTCGCGCGCCAGTTGCGGGTCATGCGCCAGCAGCGCCAGCGTATCCTGCAACTGGTCGCGGAAGCCGAAGGCACCGCTTGCCTGATAGAAGGCGGAGCGGGCACGAATGCGGCAGGCCAGGCTCTGATAGGGCAGCCAGTGATTGACCATGGCGTCGAGCGCCTTGTCAGGCGTCTCGACCTGGATGGTGTCGAGGAAGCCGCGCCATTCGCGCTCATTGTCGGCCAGCCGCTGGTCGAAGTCCTTGACCCGGTGCTCTTGCACCAGCGCGCTCGCCTCCTCGGCGGACTCGGCGTCGCCGAGCAGCCAGAGCAGCGTCACGTCACCGCCAGCCGGAATCTCGACGTCGCGGGCGATAGCCGCGCACGGATCGTCGCCGGCTTCGACACGGCCAGACAGCGCTGCACCACTCAGCACCGCCTGCGGCAGCTCGCTGGAGCCATGCCGGCCCAGGAACTCCGACCGGTCTGTCGTCACCGAATGGACGCCGCCGTCGGCCGCGAGGAAAGCAACGCGCTCGCCGAAATCCAGCCCGTAGGGGTTTTGTGCCAGCAGCGCCCCGCTGGCGGCATCCCGGGACGGGACGATGGTTGCCGCAGTGCGCGACCGATGCCCGCCGAGCACCCATTCGGCATAGGCATAGACACGCAGCCGTGCCGGCACCGAGCCGGAATTCTGGATGCGCAGCCGCGAAATCTTCAGCGGATCGACCGGATCGACGACGTGGGTAAGGTCCATCGACAATGGTCCGCGCTTCGAGCGGAAGGTCGAGAAACCCTGGCCGTGCCAGGCCTCGTAGGTCATCGTGGGATCGCGCACCACGGCGGCGAGCGGCGAGAACGCCTTGCCGCTGGCCTGATCGTAGATATAGAGGCCCTCGCCCGGCCGGTTCGAGACCGGATCATTCGACCACGGCGTCAACTGGTAGTCGCGGCTGTTTCGGCTCCAGGTGAAGGCAGCGCCCTCGGCGGAGGTATGGAAGCCGAACGAGGCGTTGGAGACGACGTTGATCCAAGGCTGCGGCGTCGTGCGCCGGCCGGCCAGGCGCACGACATAGTGCCGCCCGTCGCCATCGAAACCGCCAAAGCCGTTCCACTGGCTGAGCCCGCTGCCATCGGCGCTGACATTGGCCACTGCCTGCGAGGCAGAGGTATGCGTCGTGGGTGTCGGCGATGGCAGTTCACGCAGAACCGGCAATGCTGCCGGCAGCAGGGCGTCCCGCGCCTGCAAGGCGGCCGCCTCGGCGCGCTCGATCTGGTCGAAGATGGTGCCGTTGCGCGTGTGCAGGACCACCCGGGCGACAGCGAGCAGCGTCTTGTAGGTGGTCTCGTCCATGAGGTCGCGGCGCACCGCGAAAATGTGCTGGCGAGGTCCGAGCTCCTTGCCGCGCAGACGGCTGTTTTCGCACAGCGTCTCGACCGCCCGCTGCAGGTCCTGGACATAGGAGGACGCCTGCTCGTTGACGACGACGAAGTCGATCATCATGCCGCGGGTGCGCATATATTCCTGGAAACGCAGCGCCTGGGCAACGATTTCGAGATCCGCGACGTCGCCGATCCTGACCAGGAAGATCGGGAAATCGCCGGAAATGCTTGTCGGCCACAGGCTCGACTGCTTGCCCAGCCCCGAGGCGATGGATTCAGCGGGAAGACGCAGGAACGGATCCGGATAGATCAGATAGCGCGCCAGCTTCTGCACATTGGCGGCATCGGTCAGGCTGAGGCCCATATGGCGGGTCTGCACCTGGCTGCGCGTCCAGGCAAGCATGGCCTGGCGGGCAAAGCTCTCCGGATGGTCGAGGCGGGCGATGGCTTCGTCCAACTCGGTGCGGCCAGCGCCGACGACGGTCCAGAAGGTCAGCGATATCTTCTTGTTGGCCGGCACGCGCACCTGGCGACGCAGCGAGGCGACGGGATCGAGCGTAAAGCCTGAATGGCCGCCCAGCCTGGCGCCCGGGTCGAAAGCGGCTGCGTCGACGATGGTACGGCCACGGCCGATGAAGGCGCGCCTGTCGGTCTCGGCCTCGGCATCGCGCGCCGATCCGGACGGATCGGTGACGAAATGCATCATGGCGATATCGGGCTCGCTGGTCTCGCGCTTGCGCCGCGTGGCGAAGATCGCCGCGTTGTTGGCAGAGATTTCGGTTTCCACGAACATCTTCGAGAAGGCCGGATGCGCGTTGTCGGACGCCTCCAGGCCGAGCACCAGTTCGGCAAAGGAGGTCACTTCGATGTGACGGTCGGACGGACCGTCATTGTAGAGCGTGACCCGACGACCCTCGCCATTGCCTTCCGAGATGACAATGCATTCGACCTCGGAGCGCAACGTGCCCACGGATTTGACGAAGCTCGCCTTGTCGTCGGAGAACAAGGTCTGCGCCTTTTCCTCGGCGGCGCGCTTCGGCTCGGCCGTAGCCGACCACCAATCGCCGGTGCCGGCGTCACGCAGGAAGATGTAGGAGCCGAGCCGGTCCTCGGTCGGATCCGGCTGCCAGCGTGTGACGGAGAGATCGCCCCAGCGGCTGTAGCCCGAGCCGGTCGCGGTGACCATCACCGAATAGCGGCCGTTCGACATGACGTTGGTCGACCGCAGAGACTGCAGCGGATTGAGCACGATGCGGGTGTCGGGGCTGTCGACTTCGGTCTCGTCCTTGGAGCGTTCGTCGGCCTCGGTCCTGACGGTCGCGGTCGGGATGTCGCGCGGCGCCCTCTCCTGCAGCAAGAGTTCGGCCGATTCGATGACCGGATCGCTGTGGAAGCGGTCGCGCATGCGACCTTCGAAGATGGCGTCGGCAACCGCCGCGATCGACATGCCCGAATGATGGGCCATGTAGTTCTGGACGACGACATGATCCGTGCCTTCCGGCACGCGCTGCGGCGTGAAGTCGACGGCATCGTAGTAGCCGTGGCGGCCGAGCGCCCCGATCTCCCGCAATCGGGCGAGATTCAGCACGGCTTCACGCGGATTGAACTGGGCCGCCAGTATGGTGGCGTAAGGCGCGATCACCGTGTTCTGGCCAAGGCCGCGCTTCAGCCCGAGGCCTGGAACGCCGAAATTTGTGTATTGGTAGGTCAGCTCTCGGTCGCGCGCATTGTAGGCGGCCTCCGAAATGCCCCACGGCACGTTCTTCTGGCGGCCATACTGGATCTGGCGCTTGATGATCAGCTTGCTGGTCTGGTTGAGGATCGAGCCCTGCGGCTCCTTCATCACCAGCGGCGGCATCAGATATTCGAACATCGAGCCGGACCAGGACATCAA
>NZ_RZOM01000001.1:0-29525 GCF_003999175.1 Mesorhizobium sp. M7A.F.Ca.ET.027.03.2.1
GGGCAGGACATCGCGCCTCAGCCTGCCGGTCGGCCAGCGTGGCGGCATTCAGCTTGCCGGCACGGCGGCGGCACTTGCCTGCGCGGCCATCGTTCTGGTGGCCGGCCGCCTGGCCGACTCGCCGCTACTCGATTTTCCGGCGCTGCAAGGTCTCAATCTGCGAGGCGGCCTGCGCATTCCGCCGGAGTTTGCGACACTGGCCATCGCGATCGCCATCTATGGCGGCTCCTACATCGCCGAGATCGTGCGCGGCGGGTTCAAGGCTGTCGGCAAGGGCCAGGTCGAGGCGGCTCTTTCCCTGGGCCTCGGCCCGTGGCGGGTCTTCATGCTGGTGCGGCTGCCGCTGGCACTACGCGCCATGCTGCCAATCCTCGCCAACCAGTATGTCTGGCTGATGAAGGCGACCACAATGGGCATCGCGGTGGGCTTCACCGATTTCTTCATGATCGTGGCGCTGACGATCAACCATTCCGGCCAGACAATCGAAGCGATCGGCATCCTGATGGCTGGCTTCCTCGTCATCAACCTCAGCCTCGCCGCCATCTTCAACCGCATCAACAAAGCAATCGCCCTCAAGGGCAACCAGTTGAGGGGGTGAGGGATGGAAATGGTCGTTGTCGCCCCTCCTGCCATTGGCAAGATCGAGGATCTGAGGCGGCGCTTCTTTGCGACGCCCCTGCAGGCATTGCTGTCGCTGGCTTCCCTGGCGGTCATGGTCTTCCTGGCCTGGAAGCTCCTGAATTGGGCGGTTTTCTCGGCTGTCTTCACGACGAGCGGCGGACCCGAAGCCTGCCAGGCGGCGGCGGGAGCCTGCTGGTCGGTCATTGCCGCGCGATGGCGCATCATCCTGTTCGGCCTCTATCCCTATGACGAGCAGTGGCGGTCGGCCCTGGCTTGCCTGATCGTCGTGGTCATGACGGTGCTAAGTTGCGTTCCAGCCTTCTGGTCGGGTCGCCGCATCGCACTCGTATGGGGAGCCGGAACGGCGCTTTTCTACGTGCTGATGAAGGGCGGCGTGCTTGGTCTGCCCTATGTCGGCGAGGAGGCCTGGGGCGGACTGGCGCTGACCCTGTTCATCTTCGTGACCACCTGCCTGATCGGCTTCCCGCTGGCGATCTGCCTGGCGCTGCTGCGCCGCTCCGGCCTGCCATGGATTTCCCGCACCTCCGGCCTCATTATCGACGGGGTGCGTTCATTGCCTCTGATCTCGATCCTGTTCACCTTCGCCATCGTGCTGCCGTTCGCACTGCCGCAATGGCTGGTGGGCGACAAGCTGTACCGGGTGATCCTGGGCTCGGCCCTGTTTTTTTCCGCCTATCAGGCGGAGATCGTCAGGGGTGGGATGCAGGGCGTTCCCAGTGGGCAAGAAGAGGCAGCCATGGCGCTTGGCATGCGCTATTGGCAGCGCGTCGGCCGCATTCTTCTACCGCAGGCCATGCGCAATGCGCTGCCGGCGACGATCAACCAGTTCGTGATCTCGTTCAAGGAAACCTCGCTGGTGATCATCGTCGGCTTCTTCGAGATCCTGGCCTCCGGCAATGCCGCCTACGGCACCGGCGAGTGGCGCTTCGCCTATGTCGAGGTCTATGCCTTCATCGCCTTCATCTACTTCATCTTCGTGTTCAGCCTGTCCCGCTATGGCGCTTTTCTCGAGCGCCGTATGTCGGTCGGCGAACGATAGGGGGCGTTTACGTGCTTTCAGGAAACTCGCCCCGATCCAGCGGCCCCGCGGTGCTGATCGAAAATCTCGACAAATATTACGGGACATTCCAGGCGCTGCGAAAGTTGAGCTTGTCCGTGGATCGCGGCGAGAGGATCGTCGTCTGCGGCCCGTCCGGCTCCGGCAAGTCCACCATGATCCGCTGCATCAACCGTCTGGAGCAGCACAATGGCGGCCGGATCACCGTGCTCGGCACCGAGCTCAACGACGATGTCGGCAACATCGACGGGATCAGGCGGGAAGTCGGCATGGTGTTCCAGCACTTCAACCTGTTTCCACACATGACGGTGCTGGAGAACTGCATGCTCGCGCCCATGATCGTGCGCAAGGTGCCGCGCGCGGATGCCGAGGCGACCGCCCGGCGCTATCTGGAGAAGGTACGCATTCCCGAACAGGCGATGAAGTATCCCGGTCAGTTGTCCGGCGGCCAGCAACAGCGGGTCGCGATAGCGCGTGCCCTTTGCATGCAGCCCGAGATCATGCTGTTCGATGAGCCGACCTCTGCGCTCGACCCGGAAATGATCGCGGAAGTGCTCGACGTCATAGTCACGCTCGCCTCTGAAGGCATGACAATGATCTGCGTCACGCATGAGATGGGTTTTGCGCGCCGGGTTGCCGACCGGGTAATTTTCATGGATGGAGGCGAGATCGTCGAACAGGCGCCTCCCGATGAATTCTTCACCTCCTCCCGCAACGAGCGCACGCGGCAGTTCCTGTCGCAGGTGCTTGGTCACTGATCGATGCAACGATCCCGCGTCAGGCCGCAGCCATGTCCGTGACTGATCCCGTCACCGCCTTGCGCGAGATGCTCGGACCGAAAGGCTGGCTTTCGGGCAGCGATGCAAGGCCCTATCAGCGCGATTGGCTCGATCGCTACGGCGTCGCGGCTCTGGGCGTGGCCAGGCCTGCGGATACCTCCGAAGTAGCCAGTGTCGTAAAGACATGCCACGCGGCCGGCCTGGCGGTCGTGCCGCAAGGCGGCAACACCGGGCTTTGCGGCGGCGCCGTCGCCGATCGGCCGAATGCGGTGATCGTTTCGCTTTCGCGCATGACGGCGATCGGCAAACCGGACTTGGACAGCGGCTCGATCCTCGTCGAGGCGGGAGCCGTGCTTGCCGCGTTGCACGAGGCGCTGGAACCGCACGGCCTGATGTTTCCGATGCATCTCGGCGCGGAAGGCAGCGCCAGGATCGGCGGCCTGGTCGGCACCAATGCCGGCGGCAGCCAGGCATTCCGGTATGGCATGATGCAAGACCTCGTGCTTGGCCTGGAGGTCGTGACCCCTGACGGGGCGATATGGAACGGGCTGCGCGCGGTGCAGAAAGACAATGCCGGCTACCAGTTGCGCAAGCTCTATTGCGGCGCGGAAGGAACGCTTGGCATCGTGACGCGCGCGATCCTGCGGCTCTACCCGATGCCGCGGCGGCAGGCGAGCGCGCTTGTCGTCATGTCCGATTTCGCCGCGGCGGTTTCGTTTGGCACCTTTCTGCGGGGCGAGGTGGGGGAATTCCTGACCGGGCTCGAGTTCTTCTCCGACATCGGGCTGGGACTGGCCCTCAAACACCTGCCCGACCTCGCCTACCAGTTGGAGGCACGCGGCGAGGTCTATGTGCTGGTCGAACTGGCATCGGGCGCCCCCCGCGTTCCGCTCGACGAGATACTGGCTTCGGCGCTGGAGTGGGGCATGGAGCAAGGCCTGGTGCTGGACGGAGCATTGGCGGCGACGGGCGCGCATCGCGCACAATTCTGGCGGCTGCGAGAGGAGCAGCCGGAAGGACAGAGGCTGGAAGGAGAGCAGCTGAAGCACGACATCTCGGTGCCTCCGGGCGCTATCGCCCGTTTCGTCGAGGCCGGCGCAGAGATCTGCGACGACATTCTTCCCGGCGTGCGGATAAACCCGTTCGGGCATCTCGGCGACGGCAACATCCACTACAATCTGTCGCCGCCGGAAGGCCGCGCCGATTTTGACGGCAAGGCCGAGCGGTTCGCCGAGGCGCTATCGTCGCTCGCCACGGAAATGGGCGGCAGTTTCGCGGCCGAGCATGGACTTGGCCGCGCAAAGATCGCCATGGCCGACCGAAACCGCAGTCCATTGGAACGCGAACTCATGGCGCGGCTCAAGGATGCATTCGATCCACGGGACACGATGAATCCGGGCGTGCTGGTGCACGCTGCTCGGCAAAGAAAAACTTTCGAATAGACGGCATTTCTTGATTTCGCCCCGAACCGCCTGCGTGCACCTATGAACCGAAGGCAGGCTCGATCGACCTGCCGCCAAAGTGAGGATGTCGAAGCATGATCCGCAATGGCGGCCGCCTTCTCGTCGAGTGCCTGATCGGGCTTGGCGCGACCAGGAGCTTCGGCGTGCCCGGAGAAAGTTATCTGGCCGTCCTGGACGCGCTGCACGACACGCAGGGAAAGCTGGACTACACGCTTTGCCGCAATGAAGGCGGCGCGGCGTTCATGGCCTCGGCCTACGGCAAGTTGACCGGCTCGCCAGGCATCTGTTTCGTGACGCGCGGCCCAGGCGCCACCAACGCCAGCATCGGCGTTCACACGGCCATGCAGGACAGTTCGCCGATGATCCTGTTCGTCGGCCAGGTCGGCACCGACATGAAGGGCCGCGAAGCGTTTCAGGAAATCGACTACCGGGCGGTGTTCGGCACGGTCGCCAAATGGGCGGTCGAGATCGACGATGTCGCGCGCCTGCCCGAGATTGTGGCGCGGGCATGGACGACCGCATTGACCGGACGACCTGGTCCCGTCGTGGTCGCGCTGCCCGAGGACATGCTGACCACCATGACTGAAGCGGCTCCGCTCAGCGCACCGGCGGCCATTTTCGAGCCGGCACCGGCGCCGGAAGCGATCGCTTCGGCCTTCAAGCTGCTGGCCAAGGCCGAGAGGCCGGTCCTGCTCATGGGCGGCGCCAACTGGACCGTGGACGGACGCGCGGCGCTACAGGCTTTCGCAGAGGCTTCCGACATTCCTGTCGTGGCGGCCTTTCGCTATCAGGACCAGTTCGACAACCATTCGCCGGTCTTTGTCGGCGAGGCCGGCGTCGGCATGGTGGCGCATGTCAAAGCCCTGCTCCGCGAGGCCGACGTGATCCTGGCCGTCAATGTGCGTTTTGGCGAGATGACCACGGATGGCTATACGCTGCTGTCCGTGCCGGTGCCGCGCCAGAAACTGATCCATGTCCATGGCTCCGATCGCGAGATCGGCAAGATCTATGTGCCGGCCATCGGTATCCATGCCGGGCCGAACGCTTTTGCCCGGGCGTTGACGCCCGTCAAAGGCGGCTGGGCGGACTGGCGCGCCGCGGCCCGCAAAGCCTATGAAGGGACATTCGGCGCGCCCGTCCAGCCCGGCCCGGTGGACATGGTGGAGGTCAGCGCCTGGCTGCGCGAAAACCTGCCTGCCGACGTCATTCTCACCAACGGCGCCGGCAATTTCACCGTCTGGCCGAACAAGTTCTTCAAGTTCGGGCCGGACGCACGGCTGCTCGCCCCGCAGTCTGGCGCCATGGGCTACGGCCTGCCGGCGGCAATTGCCGCCAAGGTTGCGTTTCCAGAACGCACGGTCGTCTGCTTTGCCGGCGACGGCGACTTCCAGATGAATTGCCAGGAACTCGGAACCGCCATGCAGGCTGGCGCGCAGCCGATCGTGCTGATCCTCAACAACGGCATCTACGGCACGATCCGCGCCCATCAGGAGCGCCACTATCCGGCGCGCGTTTCGGGCACGTCGCTCGAAAACCCTGATTTCGTGACACTGGCAAAGGCCTATGGCTTCCATGCCGAGCGGGTCGAGGCGACGCGCGATTTCGCGGCGGCGTTCGATCGGGCGCTCGGATCCGTGACGGGAGCGGTCCTCGACATCGCCATATCTCCCGAAGCGCTGACGCCCCGACAGACCCTTTCCCAGATGCGTGACGCCGCGCTCGCTTCCCAGAAGGCCAAGGCATGACCTCCAAAGACGACATCCGTCTCGGCGCGGACATCGGCGGCACGTTCACCGACGTCGCGCTCGACCTCAGGGGAACGATCTTCTCCACCAAGGTGTTGACCAATTATGCGGCGCCCGAGCAGGCGATCCTGGACGGCATTGCCGTCGTCACGCGCGATGCCGGTATCGCGCTTGCCGAGATCGGCATCATCATCCACGGCACGACGCTGGCGACGAATGCGCTCATCGAACGCCGTGGCGCCAAGACCGCGCTGGTCACCACCGAAGGGTTCCGCGATGTCATCGAGATGCGCACGGAAAACCGCTTCGAGCAGTATGACCTCGACCTGCAGCTGCCGGCGCCGCTAATCCCGCGCGAGCACCGTTTCACGGTAAAGGGCCGGATCGGTGCGGAAGGCCAGGAGCTTCAGCCGCTCGACGAAGCCGCCCTGGAAGGCATTGCCGACCGGATCGCGGCCGGCGGCTTCGGCTCCGTGGCGATCGGCTTCATCCATGCCTACACCAACCCTGATCATGAGCGCCGGGCACGCGCTATCCTGTCCCGCAAGCTTACCATCCCGATTTCGATCAGCGCCGAAGTCTCGCCGCAGATGCGCGAGTTCGAACGCTTCAACACGGTCTGCGCCAACGCCTATGTGCGGCCGCAGATGGCGGACTATCTCGCGCGTTTCCAGACCCGCTTGAAGGAGATGGGCGCCGAGTGCCCGGTCTTCATGATCCATTCGGGCGGCGGTCTGATCTCGGTGGAGACGGCCTCGGAATTTCCCGTGCGCCTCGTTGAGTCCGGCCCGGCCGGCGGCGCCATCTTCGCCGCCGACATCGCCAGGCGATTCGGCCTGGAAAAGGTCGTCTCCTATGACATGGGCGGCACCACTGCAAAGATTTGCCTGATCGAGGATTATGCGCCGCGCACCGCCAGAACCTTCGAAGTGGCGCGTACCTATCGCTTCTGCAAAGGTTCCGGCATGCCGATCTCCATTCCCGTGATCGAGATGATCGAGATCGGCGCCGGCGGCGGGTCGATCGCCTGGGTCGACGCCATGGGCCGCATCCAGACCGGTCCCGAAAGTGCCGGATCGGAACCTGGCCCGGCCTGCTACGGCCGCGGCGGCAGGCGCCCGGCCATCACAGATGCCGACCTGGTGCTCGGCAAGCTCGATCCCGACAATTTCGCCGGCGGCGCCATCAGGCTGGACACGTCCGCATCCGAACAGGCGATCCTGCGCGATGTCGGCGAACGCCTGTCGCTCGATGCCATGGCGACGGCCTTCGGCATCTGCGAGGTGGTGGACGAGAACATGGCCAATGCCGCCCGCGTCCATGCCGTCGAAAACGGCAAAAACATTTCCGACAACGTGATGATCGCCTTCGGTGGCGCGGCCCCGCTTCACGCCGCAAGGCTTTGCGAGAAACTCGGCATCGACCAGTGCATCGTCCCCAAGGGCGCGGGCGTCGGATCGGCGATCGGCTTCCTCAAGGCTCCGTTCGGCTACGAAGCCCTGGCATCCCGGCTGACGCGGCTGTCGCAGTTCAAGCCGGCCGAGGCCAATGCTTTGCTCGATGACCTCAAAGTGTCAGCCGAAAGCTTCGTGCGGGCAGGGGCCAACGGTACGATCACATGCGAAATCACCGCCTTCATGCGCTACGCCGGCCAGGGCTGGGAAATCCCCGTGCCGCTGCCGGACGAGCCGTTCGGCAATGATGCCGCAACCACGCTCGAGGATTTGTTCCAGGCGAATTACCAACGCTTCTTCGGCCGCGCCATCGAAGGACTTGGCGGCCTGGAAATCGAGATCGTCACCTGGTCCGTGAAGGCGACGGATGTCCGGCCTGCTGTCGCCAGGCACGAGCTGATCACCGGCAAGCGGACCACTCAGCCGGCAACAAGCCGCGCGGTGTTCGATCCGGCCAGCGGTGCGCCACGGACCTATGGCATCGTCGAACGGGAGGGGCTGTGCACCGGCGATCGGGTGGCGGGCCCGGTCATCATCGTCGAACGCGAGACGTCCACCGTCGTCACCACGAGCTTCGACGCCGTCATCCAGAGCGACGGAGCGATCCTTCTGATCCGCAAAGGCAGCCAGGCATGAGCGACATCAGTGAAATCCGCATGCAGGTTATGTGGAACCGGTTGATCTCGGTGGTCGAGGAGCAGGCCCTCACCTTGCTGCGCACGGCTTTCTCGACATCGGTGCGCGAATCCGGCGACCTGTCGGCGGGCGTGTTCGATCCCCGCGGCCAGATGCTGGCACAGGCGGTGACGGGAACGCCCGGCCATGTCAACACCATGGCCGAGGCGGTGCTGCATTTCATGAACGAAATCCCGCGCGAAACCATGTTCGAGGGCGACACCTACGTCACCAATGACCCCTGGTTGGGCACGGGCCACCTGCACGATATCACCATGGTGTCGCCGTCGTTCCTGAACGGCGAATTGGTTGCGTTCTTCGCCTGCACGGCGCATGTGGTCGATGTCGGTGGGCGCGGCTTTGGCGCTGACGGCAAGTCGGTCTACGAGGAAGGCATCCAGATCCCGATCATGAAGTTCGCGGAGAAGGGCAAGGTCAATCTCGATCTCGTCAGGATCCTGCGCGCCAACGTCCGCGAGCCGAACCAGGTCGTCGGCGATTTCTATTCACTCGCCGCCTGCAACGAAGTCGGCCACCGACGCCTCGTCGACATGATGAAGGAGATCGGCCTGGCATCGCTGGACGGGCTTGGCGAGTTCATCTTCTCGCGCACCCGCGACGCCATGGTCGAACGCATCAAGGCGATGCCCAAAGGCAGCTGGTCGAACGCGCTGGTGACCGACGGCTACGACGAGCCGGTGAAACTCGCGGCGACCGTCACTGTTCGGGACGCCGGCGTCGAGGTCGATTTCACCGGTACCGACCCGATGAGCCGATGGGGCATCAACTGCCCGATCATCTACAGCAAGGCCTATGCCTGCTACGCGTTGAAATGCGTGGTGGCGCCCGATATTCCTAACAATGCCGCGTCGCTCGCCTTCTTCACCGTGTCGTCTCCGGTCAACATCCTGAACGCCGTGCGGCCGGCGCCGGTGGCGCTCAGGCACATCTTCGGCCATATGGTTCCCGATCTGGTGCTCGGCGCGATCGCCAAGGCGATGCCCGGCAAGATCCTTGCCGAGGGCGCCGGCGCACTGTGGAACATCCATATCTCGGTTCGGCCGGTCTCCGGCGGTTCGGGCCGCCGCGCCGAGGTGCTGATGTTCAATTCCGGCGGCATGGGCGCGCGCCCCGGTCTCGACGGATTGTCGGCGACGGCTTTCCCCTCCGGCGTCCATACGATGCCGATCGAGGCAACGGAGCACACCGGCCCGATCGTCATCTGGCGCAAGGAACTGCGGCCCGATTCCGGCGGCGACGGCGAGTTCCGCGGCGGGCTCGGGCAGGTTATCGAAATCGAGGCGATCGAGGGCCATGAATTCGACTTTTCGGCCATGTTCGACCGCGTCAATCATCCCGCCCACGGGCGCAACGGCGGCGGACCTGGAGTGGCCGGCGTGGTCAGGCTGGACGATGGCACGCAGATGCGACCTAAAGGCTGGCAGCATGTTCCGGCCGGCCGTCGGCTGATCCTCCAATTGCCGGGCGGCGGCGGCTATGGCGATCCGTCCAAGCGCAGCACCGAGGCGCGGGCGAACGACCGCTCCAAGGAATACATTTCGGAGAACGGCAAATGAGCTACATTGCCTCGCGCCTGTCTGCGGTGAAGCCGTCGGCGTCCATGGCTGCTTCGCAGGCAGCCAGGGCCCTGCGCGCCAAGGGCGTCGACGTGATCGATCTTGGCCTGGGCGAGCCGGATTTCCCGACACCGAGCCATATCATCGAAGCGGCGCATGTCGCCGCGAAGGCCGGCCAGACGCTATACACGGGTGCCGCCGGCACGGCCGAGGTGCGCGAAGCCGTGGCCGGCAAGTTCCGCCGCGAAAACGGACTGGACTACACGGCGGACGACGTCGTCGTGGCCAATGGCGCCAAGCAGATCATCTTCAACGCGCTGATGGCGACGCTGGAGTCTGGTGACGAAGCGATCCTGCCGGCGCCCTACTTCGTCTCCTATCCCGAGATGGTGAAGCTGCTCGGCGGCAGGCCTGTCCTCATCGAGTGCCCGGAAACTTCGGGCTTCCGGCTGACGCCGGAGCTGCTCGAAAAAGCCATCACTCCAAGGACGAAATGGCTGTTCCTCAACATGCCCGGCAACCCCTCCGGCGCCATATATTCGCAATCGGACCTGCGGGCACTCGGAGCGGTTTTGGCAAGGCATCCGCAGGTGCTGGTGCTTTCCGACGAGATTTACGAGCACATCCTGTTCGACGGACGCGACTTCGTCTCCTTCGGCAAGGCTTGCCCGGAACTCAGGGACCGCACCCTGATCGTCAACGGCGTCTCCAAATCCTATGCGATGACCGGGTGGCGTGTCGGCTATGCCGCCGGGCCGGCGCCGCTCACCAGGGCGATGGCGATCATCCAGAGCCAGTCCTGCACGTCCGTCTGCTCGATCGCGCAAGCGGCGACGGTGGCCGCGCTCAACGGCCCCCAGGACGAGGTGGCACGCTTTCGGCAGGCGTTCGAGGCGCGCCGCGACCTTGTCGTCGACGGCATCAGGCGGATCAACGGTCTTACGCTTTCGCCACCGGAAGGCGCCTTCTATGCCTATATCGGCTGCGCCAGCCTGATCGGCCGCAGGACCCCAAAAGGCGTCGTGCTCGAGGACGACACGGCAGTGGCGAATTATCTCCTGAACGAAGGGCGCGTGGCCTCGGTGCCGGGCGCCGCCTATGGACTTTCCCCCTATTTCCGCATCTCGACCGCGACCGGCGAAGAGGTGCTGACCGAAGCGATCGCGCGCATCAACGCCGCCGTCGCGCAAGTGGAGTAAATCATGCCGCATTACGAACGCATCCTGATCACCGGCGCGGCCGGCCGCCTCGGTTCGGAACTGCGAAAGGGGCTGGTGCCGCTGGCAAAAACGATCCGCCTGGCCGGCCGCGAACCGTTCGGCGATCTTGCTCCACACGAGGAAGAAGCGGTCTTCGACCTCGCCGATATGGAGGCGACGATTGCCGCCACCAAGGATTGCGACGCGATCGTGCATTTCGGCGGCGCACCACTCGAATGCGAATGGCAAACCATCCTGGATTCCAGCATCCGCGGCTCCTATCACATCTACGAGGGCGCCCGGAAACACGGGGTGAAACGAGTCATCTATGCCTCCTCCGTGCATGCCGTCGGCTATCACGAGGTCGAGGCGCATATCGGCGTCGACGCGCCGGTGCGTCCCGACAGCCTCTATGGCGTGTCGAAGAACTTCGTCGAGAGCCTGAGCCGGCTTTACTGGGACAAGTTCGGCATCGAGACGGCGTGCCTGCGCATCTTTTCGTCCTTCCCCGAACCGGCGGACCGTCGCATGCTGTGGTCATACCTCTCCTTCGCCGATTGTGTGCGTCTGGTCGAGGCAGCTCTCACCGCGCCGCGCGTCGGCCATACGATCTCCTTCGGCCTTTCCGACAACAAGGTGAAAACGGTCGACAACAGCGGCGCCAACCATCTGGGGTTTTCTCCGCAGGATAGTGCCGAGCCGTTCCGCGCAGCGGTCGAGGGGAAGACGCAGATTCCGGATCCCAAGGCGCCATCGGTGCAGTATCTGGGCGGGTGGTTCTGCGAGCTTGGCCATCCGGACGACAAGCGGGCGTAGCTATCGAAATACCAATCCGCTCGATGGCGCAGACCGGAAGCCGAGATGCGGCAGGCGATGGATTCACGCATGGTGGCGGAGATCGAGGAGGTTGTCGGCGGCGCCGGCTTCGATGTGCCACGCTGACCACGGTCATGGATCAGATCTGGCAGCGGTACCTGCAGACGATGCCCGACCTTCCCGCGCAAGCATTTCATCCACCATGGGCGTCGAAGGCTTAGAGATTTATGCGCTGCGCGCTTCTCGTCGCACATGTTCCACGTCGGCCACCAGATGGCCGCCTGAAATGTTGACGGTTGCCGGTCGTCATCGGTTTTGGGATTCTCACCTGATCTGGTAGTGGGATCCAAATCACAGGAGATGGCATGCCGAACGATGTAATCGTGCGCGACAGCAATGGCGCTCAATTGAATGACGGTGATTCCGTAACGCTGATCAAAGACCTCAAAGTCAAAGGCACTTCGGAGACGATCAAGCGCGGCACGTTGGTGAAGGCCATTCGCCTGAACGGCAATCCCGGCGAGATCGAATGCAATACCAAGCAAGTGAAAGGCCTGGTGCTCAAGACCGAGTTCGTGAAGAAGGCGTGAGCCTCAAGGCGGCAAGCGATCTCGATGGCTCCTTCGGGATTTTGGAGAGCCTGCCGTCGCCAAGGGGGCTGCGGAGCCGTTGAGCGGCCGGCACCCGGTCGTTGCGCTGCGAATTGATAACTTCGCCGACCAGGCACAATCAAAAAAATCGCCAAGTCCCAAGCTGGAACCTCCGGCCTCATTGCGCGTTTCACGGCGTCCCGTTCGCGGACTCGCCCGGATATCTCTCCAAGCGCGCGAAAAACCAGGAGCCCGCTTCATGCACGACAAGCTGTTTCATTCACCGGTCGCACTGTCGGTCGGCCTCGGCTTCAAGCGCGAGATTGCCTCGCTGGCCGAAATGCACGATTTCCTCACCAATTGGACGACCTCCCGCCGCGGCCCGCTTTACCGAAACGCGGTGGAGACATGTGATCTGGCCGTTCCAGGTTATGTGAGCGTCGAGCAGGCGCGCCGGGCGTTGCTCGAATTCGCGCAAGCCGCCGGCATCCTGTGGCCGGACCTCGAGCCGGTGGCGGGCGTGCACGCCGTTGCGCGTGGCTATGGCGGCTACGCCGCCTGAAGATTGATGTTCTCCGTGGCGGCTAAAGCCACACCACCATAGAAAGCCCGGCTGGCCCTCAGCCGGGCTTTCGCGTTTCCGGCAGCTCGCAAGGAAATCGCAATCCTGTAGCCGTGTGTCTTGGGCGACAATCCCTGCGTGGAGTGTCGGGAAGAGCCCGCGCAAAAATCTTTATGAAATTCTTATTTCTTTCCACTGCGCCCCGTCTCGAACCTTTATGGCGATCGGGTCCATATTCCTTTTAGAAAATACAACCGGTTCCGTCGCCAAAGATGCGACGGGACACTTTCGAGATATTGCGAACTCTCCTGTCAAATTCGCAAAGTACAAAAGAACAAAAGGAATAAACACAATGGATATGGCCGTTATCGGAATCGGAATTTTGTTCTTTGCCCTTTGTTTCGCCTACATAAAAGCTTGTGACGCGCTCTAGAGCGAGGCTGAAAAAATGATCGTCGACTATATTCTCGGTGGCGGCGTTACGCTGTTCCTGCTCGCCTACCTGACATACGCCCTCGTTCGTCCAGAACGCTTCTGAAGGCACGGAAAGCCACACCCATGACACTGAACGGTTGGATACAGATCCTGGTCTATTGCGGGATCGTCGTTTTGCTGGTGAAGCCGCTCGGCGGCTACATGCACCGCGTCTTCAACGGCGACCGCACGCTGCTTTCGCCGTTCCTTCGCCCGCTTGAGCGTGGGCTTTATCGTATTTGCGGAACCAGCGAACGCGAGGAACAGCACTGGACCACCTACGCGGTCGCCCTGCTGCTCTTCAATCTCGCCGGCTTCCTGGTGCTTTATGCGCTGCAGCGTCTGCAGGGCAGCCTGCCTTACAACCCTGCCGGCATGACAGCGGTTGAACCAGGGTTGGCCTTCAACACCGCCGCCAGCTTCATGACCAACACCAACTGGCAGAACTATGGTGGCGAGAGCACGATGTCCTATCTCGTGCAGATGGCCGGGCTGACGGTGCAGAACTTCGTTTCGGCGGCCACCGGCATTGCCATCGCCATTGCGCTGATCCGCGGCTTTGCCCGGGCGTCCAGCAAGTCGATCGGCAATTTCTGGGTCGATATGACCCGCTCCACACTCTATTTGCTTCTGCCGTTCTGCATCGTGCTGACGCTGGTCTATGTCTGGCTCGGCATGCCGCAGACGCTCGGCGCCTACGTCAACGCCACGACGCTGGAAGGCGCGCAGCAGACCATCGCCGTCGGCCCGGTCGCTTCGCAGGTGGCCATCAAGATGCTCGGCACCAATGGCGGCGGTTTCTTCAACGCCAATGCCGCGCACCCGTTCGAGAACCCCGACGCGATCTCCAACCTGATCCAGATGGTGTCGATCTTCGCCATCGGCGCCGCCTTGACCAATGTCTTCGGCCGCATGATCGGCAACCAGCGCCAGGGCTGGGCGATCCTCTCGGCCATGGGCGTCATGTTCATCGCCGGTGTCGCCATCTGCTACTGGGCGGAAGCCGCCGGCAACCCGCTGGTGCATGCGCTGGGCATCGACGGCGGCAACATGGAGGGCAAGGAGAGCCGCTTCGGCATCGCCCTGTCGGCGCTGTTTGCCGTCATCACCACGGCCGCTTCCTGCGGCGCCGTCAACGCCATGCACGGCTCCTTCACCGCGCTCGGCGGCATGATCCCGATCATCAACATGCAGCTTGGCGAAGTTATCGTCGGCGGTGTCGGCGCCGGTCTCTACGGCATCCTGATGTACATCGTCATCGCCGTCTTCGTCGCCGGCCTGATGGTCGGCCGCACGCCCGAATATCTGGGCAAGAAGATCGAGGCCAAGGAGGTCAAGATGGCTATGCTGGCCATACTGTGCCTGCCGCTGGCGATGCTGATCTTCACGGCCATCGCCGTCGTGCTGCCGACCGGCGTGGCGTCGATGGGCAATGCCGGCCCGCACGGCTTCTCCGAGGTTCTGTATGCCTACACTTCGGCGGCGGCCAACAACGGTTCGGCCTTTGGCGGCCTCAGCGGCAACACGCCCTGGTACAACATCACGATCGGCATCGGCATGCTGATGGGCCGCTTCCTGGTCATCATCCCGGCGCTGGCCATTGCCGGCTCGCTGGTGGCGAAGAAAACGGTTCCGGCTTCCGCCGGCACCTTCCCGACCGATGGCCCTCTGTTCGTCGGGCTGCTGGTCGGCGTCATCCTGATCGTCGGTGGCCTCACCTTCTTCCCGGCGCTCGCCGTCGGGCCGATCATCGAGCACCTGGCGATGGCTCACGGGCAGACCTTCTGAGACCGTCATGTCCTGGTTCAATGCCATGCGCCGCAAGGTCGGCCACAGGGACGATCACCGAAAGGAGGAGAGACCTCCTCCTTTCCCGACCCTGTCGACGTTTCTCGGCCTTGCGGCAGTCATGCTCGTCCTCTGGCTGTTGGCCTACGGGCCACCGCATTTCCTTTCGGCATCCAATCATCGGGTGCCGTCCAACAACACCGAAGCCGGAGCTTCAAAATGAGCAACTCGAAATCAGCAAGCATCATGGATGCACGCATCCTGGTTCCCGCCATTGGCGGCGCCTTCCGCAAGCTCGATCCGCGCACGCTGGCCAGGAACCCGGTGATGTTCGTCGTTGCCGTCGTCTCGGCGCTCACCACGGTGCTGTTCGTGAAGGACCTGGTCACCGGAGGCGGCAATCTCGGCTTTACGCTGCAGATCATCATCTGGCTTTGGTTCACCGTGCTGTTCGCCAACTTCGCCGAAGCGGTCGCAGAAGGCCGCGGCAAGGCGCAGGCGGATTCGCTGCGCAAGGCACGCACCGAGACCCAGGCCAAGCTCTTGACCGGTGAGGACCGCACCAAATACAAACTCGTGCCCGGCACCAGCCTCAAGGTCGGCGATGCCGTCCTGGTCGAGGCCGGCGACATCATCCCGTCGGACGGCGAAGTGGTCGAGGGCGTCGCGTCGGTCAATGAGGCGGCGATAACAGGCGAATCGGCGCCGGTCATCCGCGAATCCGGTGGCGACCGTTCGGCGGTCACCGGTGGCACCCAGGTGCTGTCAGACTGGGTCCGCGTCCGCATCACCGCCGCCTCCGGCCATACCTTCCTCGACCGCATGATCTCGCTGGTCGAAGGTGCCGAGCGCCAGAAGACGCCGAACGAGATCGCGCTCAACATCCTGCTCGTCGGCATGACGCTGATCTTCGTGCTGGCCACCGCGACGATCCCGAGTTTTGCCTCCTACTCGGGCGGCTATATCTCGGTGACCGTTCTGGTGGCGCTGTTCGTCACCTTGATCCCGACCACGATCGGCGCGCTGCTTTCGGCCATCGGCATCGCCGGCATGGACCGTCTGGTGCGATTCAACGTGCTGGCCATGTCGGGTCGCGCCGTGGAAGCCGCAGGCGACGTCGACACGCTGCTGCTCGACAAGACCGGCACGATCACACTCGGCAACCGCCAGGCGACGCAGTTTCGCCCGGTCAAGGGCGTCACCGAACAGGAACTGGCCGACGCGGCTCAGCTAGCCTCGCTCGCCGACGAGACGCCGGAAGGCCGCTCCATCGTCGTGCTGGCCAAGGAGAAATACGCCATCCGCGCCCGCGACATGGCAACGCTGCACGCCACTTTCGTGCCCTTCACAGCGCAGACCCGTATGAGCGGCGTCGACATCGATGGTTCATCGGTGCGCAAGGGCGCCGTCGATTCCGTGCTTGCCCATGTCAACCAGTCGGCAGCCGCCGCCCATGGCACGCGCCCAAGCAGCGAATCCATCCGCGATCTCCAGTCCATCGCCGACGAGATCGCCAAGTCCGGCGGCACGCCGCTGGCGGTCGAACGCGACGGGCGCCTGCTCGGCGTCGTCCACCTCAAGGACATCGTCAAGGGCGGCATCAGCGAGCGTTTCACCGAACTGCGCCGCATGGGCATCCGCACGGTGATGATCACCGGTGACAACCCGATGACGGCGGCGGCTATCGCCGCGGAAGCCGGCGTCGACGACTTCCTCGCGCAGGCCACACCGGAGGACAAGCTGAAGCTGATCCGCGACGAACAGGCCAAGGGTAAGCTGGTGGCCATGTGCGGCGACGGCACCAACGATGCACCCGCCCTTGCACAAGCCGATGTCGGCGTCGCCATGAACACCGGCACGGTTGCCGCCCGCGAGGCCGGCAACATGATCGATCTCGACAGCGATCCGACCAAGCTCATCGAGATCGTCGAGATCGGCAAGGCGCTCTTGATGACGCGAGGTTCGCTGACGACCTTCTCGATCGCCAACGACGTGGCCAAGTATTTCGCCATCATTCCGGCGATGTTCGCCGTCTTCTACGTCGCACCGGGACAGACGACCGGCCCGCTGCAGGCACTCAACGTCATGCATCTGGCGACGCCGCAAAGCGCCATCCTGTCGGCCATCATCTTCAACGCACTGATCATCATCGCGCTGATCCCGCTGTCGCTGAAGGGCGTCAAATATCGCGCCATCGGCGCCGGCGCGCTGCTCAGCCGCAATCTTCTCGTCTACGGCCTCGGCGGCCTCATCGTGCCTTTCGTAGGCATCAAGGCGATCGACATGATCGTCACCGCGCTTGGCCTTGCTTAAGGAATTACGCTCATGTTCAAACAGATAAGACCCGCGATCATCATGATCGTCTTCTTCACGGTCCTGACCGGCCTGATCTATCCCTTGGGCATGACCGGCATCGCCCAGGCGATCTTCCCGCGCCAGGCCAATGGCAGCCTGATCGAGAAGGATGGCAAGGTTATCGGCTCCGAGCTGATCGGCCAGGGCTTTGCCAGCGACAAGTATTTCCATGGCCGCCCCTCGGCCGCCGGCGACGGCTACAACGCCGCCGCCTCGAGCGGCAGCAATCTCGGCCCGACCAATCCCAAGCTGATCGACCGCATCAAGGGCGACGCGGAAAGACTGAAGGCGGAGAATCCGAACCAGCCCGTCCCGATGGACCTGGTGACGACGTCCGGCAGTGGCCTCGATCCCGATATCAGTCCCGAAGCAGCCTACTTCCAGGCCGCCAGGGTGGCCAAGGCCAGGGGGATCGATGAAGCCAAGGTCAAGGCGCTTGTCGATGCCCAAGTCGAGGGCAGGGAGCTTGGCTTCATGGGCGAGCCTGTGGTCAATGTGCTCGGTCTCAACCTTGCGCTGGACGCCGCGAAACAGTGAATGGTGCGGGCCGGGGATCGACAGTATCCCCCGCGCCATCCATGATCGGTCCCGATGCCGGACGACAGAAACAACGACGCCAGACCTTCTCCCGACGCACTGCTTGACCATGCCGAGCGGGAAGGTCGCGGCCGGCTGCGTATATTCCTGGGTGCCGCTCCCGGCGTAGGCAAGACCTACGAGATGCTGATGTCGGGCCGCGCCAGGCTGACCGACGGCGTGGATGTGGTGATCGGTGTCGTCGAGACGCATGGGCGCAAGGAGACACTGGCCCTGGTCGAGGGTTATGAGGTCATTCCCCGCCGCAAGGTCGACTACAAGGGGCGCATCCTCGACGAGATGGATATCGACGCCATCCTCGCCCGGCGCCCGGCGCTGGTTCTCGTCGACGAACTCGCCCACACAAATGCGCCTGGCAGCCGGCACCCCAAGCGCTATCTCGATGTCCAGGAAATCCTGACGCACGGTATCGACGTCTACACGACGCTCAACATCCAGCATGTCGAAAGCCTGAACGACGTCGTCGCCCAGATCACCAAGGTCAGGGTTCGCGAGACGGTCCCCGATTCCATCATCGACCAGGCCGACGATGTCGAGATCATCGATCTCACCCCCGACGACCTGATCAAGCGGCTCGAGGAAGGCAAGGTCTATTTCCCCAACACCGCGCAGCGCGCGATCGAGAACTATTTCTCGCCGGGCAATCTGACGGCGCTCAGGGAACTGGCGCTGCGGCGCACCGCGCAGCGCGTCGACGACCAGTTGCTGATCCATATGCAGGCCCACGCCATTCCCGGACCGTGGGCCGCGGGGGAAAGGGTTCTCGTCTGCGTCGACGCGCGTCCGGGCGGGGCGGCGCGTATTCGCTATGCGCGCAGGCTGGCAGACCGGCTCCGTGCCCCGTGGACGGCGCTGCATGTCGACAGCCCTCGCTCGGCCAGCATGCCCGAAGCGGACAAGGATCGGCTGGCTACGAACCTGCGGCTTGCCGAACAGCTCGGCGCCGAGGTGACCACCATTCCCGGTCAGAACATCGCGCAGGACATTGTTCGCCATGCGACGGCGAACAATTTCACCCATATCGTGGTCGGCAGGCCGACCCGGTCGCGCTGGCGGGAATTGATCGAAGGTTCGCTCACCTACGATCTCATCCGCAATGCCGGCGACATCAGCGTCCATGTCATTTCAGGAACCGAACGCAATGCCGAGGTGACGTCAAGGAGTGTCAAGGCGGCGGACGAGCAGTGGCAGTTCGAGATCTGGCCCTATCTCAAGGCCACGGCCTTTGTCATCGGTTCGCTCGCCTTCGCCGTCGTTCTCGACCAGTTTCTCGACGTTCGCAACCTGGCGATCATTCTTCTCATCGGCGTACTGGCATCGGCGGTAACCGGCGGTCTGTGGCCGGCTCTGTACGCTTGTTTCGCCAGCGCCCTTGCTTTCAATTATTTCTTCCTGGAGCCTCGTTATACGCTGACGATCCGGGATCCGGAGAGCATCGTCGCGCTTGGCGTCTTTCTCGTCGTTGCGGTCATCGCCAGCAATCTGACGGCGCGCGTGCAGCGCCAGGCGGTCGCCGCCCGCTCGCGGGCGCGGGCCACGGAAGACATCTACCTCTTTTCAAAGAAGCTCGCCGGCGCCGGCACGCTCGACGACGTCCTTTGGGCCACGGCCTTCCAGATCGCCTCGATGCTGAAGCTGCGGGTGGTGCTGCTTTTGCCGGAAGACGGGACCATCACCGTCAAGGCCGGCTATCCGCCCGACGACACGCTGGCCGAGGCCGACATCGCCGCCGCCCGCTGGGCCTGGGAGCACAATCGTGCGGCGGGTCGTGGCGCCGACACGCTTCCGGGCGCCAAGCGCCTCTATTTGCCCTTGCGGACGGGGCGCACGGCCATCGGGGTCGTCGGCCTCGACAACGACAAGCAGGGTCCGCTGCTGACGCCCGAGCAGCAGCGGCTGCTTGACGCACTGGCCGACCAGGCGGCGGTCGCCATCGAGCGTATTCAGTTGGTTGCCGACGTCGACCGCGCCAAGCTCGCCGCTGAGGCGGACAGGCTGCGCTCGGCGCTGCTCACCTCCATTTCCCATGATCTGAAAACGCCGCTCGCCGCCATCATGGGCGCAGCCGGCACGCTGCGGGATTTTTCAGCAGCGCTTCCCGAACCGGACCGGGCCGAACTGCTGTCGACGGTGCTCGACGAATCCGAGCGGTTGAACCGCTTCATCGCCAATCTGCTCGACATGACCAAGATCGAGTCCGGCGCGATGGAGCCGAACTACGCCTTTCACTATGTCGGCGACATCGTCGGCTCCGCCTTGCAAAGGGCCAGGAAAATCATTGGCGAGCACAAGATCGAGACCGACATCCCCAGGGATTTGCCGATGTTGAAGGTCGACCCGGTGCTGTTCGAGCAAGCGTTGTTCAATCTTCTCGACAATGCGGCGAAATATGCCCCGGCAAGCTCGACGATTCGCATGCAGGGTTGGACCGACAATGGCTCCGTCCTGCTGCAAATCATGGATGAAGGGCCAGGCATTCCTCCCGGCGATCTGGAACGGATTTTCGACACGTTCTATCGAGTGCGCAAGGGCGACCAGATCCGCGCCGGTACGGGGCTCGGCCTGTCGATCTGCCGCGGCTTCGTCGAAGCGATGGGTGGCACGATCATGGCGGCAAACCGGACCGACGGTTCGGGCGCGGTGTTCACCATCAAAATGCCCAGGCCGGCAAATCCGCCCAATTTCGACGCTTCGAATACCGACGACCACGACGTGGGTGACCTGGCATGACAAACTCGAACGTCAGGATATTGGTCGTCGATGACGAGCCGCCGATCCGCAAGCTACTGCGCGTCGGGCTCGGCAGCCAGGGCTACGCGATCAGCGAGGCGCCGAACGCCAGGGTGGCGATAGAGCTGATGGAGGCCGAGAAGCCGGACCTCGTCCTGCTCGACCTCGGGTTGCCCGGCATGAGCGGCCATGAGCTGCTGCGCAAATGGCGCGATGATGGTCTCGACATTCCAGTGGTCATGCTGTCCAGCCGGACCGACGAGGCCGGCATCGTCCAGGCCCTGGAACTCGGCGCCGACGACTATGTCACCAAACCTTTCGGCATGAACGAGCTGGTGGCGCGCGTTCGCGTGGCGCTCCGCCACAAGTTCCAGCAACAGGGCGAGAAGCCGATTTTCCAGACCGGCGATCTCAGCGTCGACCTGGTCAAGCGCATCGTCAAGGTCGAGGGCACGGAGGTAAAGCTGTCGCCGAAGGAATACGACATCCTGCGCATGCTGGTGCAGCACGCCGGCAAGGTGCTGACACACCATTTCCTGCTGAAGCAGGTCTGGGGCGACTCGACCGATGTGCAGTATCTCAGGGTCTATGTCCGGCAGCTCAGGCAAAAGATCGAGAAGAGCCCCGACCAGCCGCGCTACATCACCACCGAGACCGGCGTCGGCTACCGCCTGCGCGAGGTCGAGTGAGAGCGGCTAAGATCTTGAAGTTTAGCCGATAGCTTCCAGCGGCTGACCAAGCGGTCTGGATACCCGCAAAGCCGCGAGGCAGCCGACAATGCCGAGCGGCACGAAGGCAAGGAACAACCACGACGCGACATTCGCCGCCGCGTCGTGGTTCAGACCTTGCGAAAAGCCGCTGGCGTTGGCGACGATGCCGGCAAGGGCGGCGCCCACGGCATAGCCGATGCGCTGCATGGTCGGCACCGCCGCCGAGGCGATGGTCTGCTCGCCCTCCGGGGCGGAGGCGACGATGACGCGAGTCAGGAACGGCCAGGCGATGCCGAAGCCGCCGCCCTGCAACAGGGCACACATCAGGATCAGCGGGATGGAGCCCAACGGAATCGCATACGCAAAGCCGGCGATGCCGGCCGCGATCATCACCGCGCCGCCGACGATGATCAGCCGCTCGCGCTGCGGCGGCGCGTTGGCGACCAGGATCGAGAGGATCGACCAGGCGATCGATTCGGCGGCGATGATGTAGCCGGTGGTCAGCAGCGGAATGTCGTGAAGGCTGGTCAGCAACAGCGGTCCGTAGACGCCGAAGGAACAGGTCGCCACCGAAAAGGCGGCAACCATGGTCATGCCGTCGCCGACCGGCGTGCGCCATGAGAACAGCCGCGCCGGCAACAGCCGCGAACGCGGCTTCAGCGCGTCGATGGTGAAGAACAGCACCAGGCCGATGAGGCCGAGGGCCATCAGCAGCGAAGAGCGCAGCAAGGCGATGTCGACGCCGGCCGAGGCGATCAGCACCACGGCGACGGCAAGGCAGCCAAGGGCCGCGAACGGGAAGGGCGGTGCCTTGCCCGTGCTCGTCTTGGGTTTCGTCGCCTGCGGCGTGTCGAGCACGAGGAAGCTTGCCAGCGCCATGGCGGCGCCGCCGAGTGTGAAGATGCCGAAGGCCCAGCGCCATGACAAAAGCTCGGTCATGATCGCGCCTAGCAATGGTCCGCTGAAGGCGGCGACGCCCCAGATCGCCGACATGATGCCGAAAAGCTGCGGCCAGATGGCGCGCGAGAACAGTCGTTCGACCGAGACGAAGGCCAGCGACACCAGCGCACCGCCGCCAAGTCCTTCGATCAGGCGGCCGGCGAGGAACAGCTGCATGGAAGGCGAGGTGGCGCATATCAGCGCGCCTGTTGCGTAGAGCAGCGCGGCGACCACCATGTTGGTGCGCAAGGGGACATAACTCACCAGTCGTCCGGCGGCCGCGCCGGCAACGATGGCGCCGAGTTCGTAGATCGCCAGCGACCAGCCGACGAGCTGTACGCCCGCCAGTTCGCCGACCATGGCCGGCATCACCGTTGCCACCATCGTTTCGTTGGTGGCGTGCAGCAGGATGCCGAGGCTGATGAAGCAGAAGCGCGCCAGGTCGCCGCTTGCCCACAATACGCGCCAGTCGACCCTGTTTGTGCTGATCCCGGTCATTTCCACCCCCGTCTTGCATATCTCGACGCCAGCGCAGGACGCCAGAAGCCAGTACGGGTTTCCGGCAGGACCATGCGAATCGACAGCGCTGGATCGAGGCGTTGTTGCGCTCGGGGCAGGCTTGTAAAACCTCAACCGGGGTTGAGCTCAAGCGGTTTTTTGAGGGTCGTTCGCGCGGATGCCCCTTCCGTTGGCGGGCTTCGTTGCGCGATCAATTCTCGGTGCTGCGCAGCTGGAATTGGCTGACGCCGATCGCGAGGTTCATGCCGGTCTGCGTCTGCAAGCTGAGCGGCTGCAAGGTGAAGGCCTGAGAGGAGCCGCCGACCAGCAGATTGGCGCCGGCGCCGACGGCGGCCGTCACCTCCGCGCTGGCGCCGATATAGTCGCCGGCCAGCGCACCCGGCGCATAGATGTTCTTCAGCGGCGTCAGCACGATCCACTGCATGACCGTCTGCTTCGTCGTGCCGATGTCGAGGCCGTATTTGTTGACGGCGCCGAAATAGGCTTCCGGCGCGAAGCTTTTGTCGGCGGGGTTGAAGGTGCAGCTCAGATCCTTGCTCGAGCCGAAGATGAAGCCGGTGCCGCCGCCTATGGCGCAGTCAAGCGTACCGACTTCCATGCCTCGGTCCTGCGCCTGCACCGCTCCGGATAGCGTGGTGAACATGGCGGCAGCTATGGCTGTCTTCAGCATGATGGTTCCCCCCCCAAATCAAACGGCGCGAAACCATCCTATCTGGTTCCGCGCCGCGGGGTGAGGGGTCATGGAGCGCACGGCTCCATGCAATCACTTGAATGAGTGGATCAGCTGGAGCGAGGTCACGGCCACGGCAAGGTTGACGCCGGTCTGCGCCTGGACGCTGAGCGGCTCCAGCATGACGGCGCTGTCCAGGCCGCCAACCAGCAGATTGGCGCCGCCGCCGGTCACCACGCTCGCCTCGGCGTTGACACCGTAGTAGCTGCCGGCGAGATCGCCTCCGTCACGATCCCGGGTCGCGGCCAGCACGGCCCAGACGAGCTGGCCCTGATGCGTCTGGCCGACATCGAGGCCGATCTTGGAGATGACGCCTGTGTAAATCTCGGACGGCCCGTGATGATGAGGCCGGAAGACACAGGACACGCCCTTGTTGGAAGCGACGATATAAGCGGTGCCGCCGTCGATGGTGCAATCGAGCGTGCCGAGTTGCAGCTTGCCGGCGCTGGCCGGAGCCACCGCGAACATCGTCGTGGCGAGGGCAGCGGCGCAGGCGAGTTTCTTGATCATGGGAGGGTCCTTTCGCAAAATACTTTCAACAACGGCTTGGGTGGGTAGACCGTTCCGCTGAAAACTTGGCGCGATCAAGGCAGGGGCCGAAAGCCTCCTGCCGGGGTTAATGCCCGGTTGCGAAGTGCGTCCTTTAGGACACGCAAAGGATCCCGCGGCACTTGGATGTCACGCGGATTTGTATGGGAAGCCGAAACCGAGATCAGCTGACGCGGGCGAGGCCATCCTTGGCCGGCTGGTAGGTAGGGTCGAGGCGAACGGCTTCCTTATAGGATTTCGCGGCCTTCGCCTTGTCGCCGCGCCGCTCATAGATCAGCGCCTGGTTGGACCAGGCCTCGGCATTCCTGCCGTCGAGCTTGATCGCCATGTTGAAATCGGAAAAGGCGTTGTCCTCGTCGTTGGTCGCCAGATAGGAGAGGCCGCGGCCGTTGTAGGGCTCGGCGGCGTCCGGCGCCAGCGAGATGGCGGTCGAGAAGTCCTCGATGGCGAATTTGTGCTGGCCCTGGCTCTGATAGATCAGGCCTCGATTGTGGTAGGCGCGCGCGTCGGTCGTATCGAGCTGGATTGCCTTCTGGAAGTCGTTGAAGGCGTCCTGGGTGCGACCCGCCTTGCGGTAGAGATTGCCGCGGCCGATATAGGCGGCGTCGTAGTTGCCGTTGATCTGGATCGAACGGTTGTAGTCCGCGAGCGCGGCTTCCTGATTGCCGAGGAAGCGCTGGATGAGCGCGCGGTTCGAATAGGCCTGGAAGAAATTCGGGTTGAGCTGGATGGCTTGATTGAAATCCTTGAGCGCCGCCTGGTACTGACCGCCACGGCCATAGGCCGAGCCGCGCACATTGTAGCCTTCGGGATCCTGGGGATTGCGCTGGATGACCGCCGACAGCGAGGAAATGTTCTCGCTCGACCCTTGCGCCTTGTCGATGTTGTTGAATTCACCGGTCGGGCCCGCCGTTTGGCAGCCGGCAAGCGCCAGTCCGGAGAGCAGGGCCGCTGTCAGGGCGAAACCACGCAATGCGGTCCCGCGCTCCACGCTTGTTGCGTTCATGTCTGCCCTGTCCTCACTTCAAGCCGCGTCGTTCAGGTCCGGCTCCCCCTCCGGACCGGTCACATCAAAACAAAAAGGTGGCGGCGATTCTACATCGCGCCACCTCTGATATCCTTCGAAAAGGACGAAAAATTGGCGTTAGAACCGCGGCGGACGCGGAGCGCCACCTGCACCGCCGGCGGCGCCAGCAGCGACCGGGCGCGGCGTCATCGGCAGCAGGCCTTCGCGCTGGGCGCGCTTGCGGGCCAGCTTGCGGGCGCGGCGGACGGCTTCAGCCTTTTCACGGGCGCGCTTCTCGGACGGCTTTTCGTAGTGACCGCGCATCTTCATTTCGCGGAAAATGCCTTCGCGCTGCATCTTCTTCTTGAGAGCGCGAAGCGCCTGATCAACGTTATTGTCGCGGACGAGTACCTGCACGGGCAATCCTGTCTTTCGGGTTTGATATCAACAGGCAAGCGGCCATAGCCACTAGCCTCCGCGGCGGTTTACACCACGAATTGGGGCGGCTGATACCAGAATCATGCCGCGCTGTCCACAGCGGAAATGATTTTGCGGGGCCAGCCGCCGTCTGTTTGCCTTGGACAAGTGTGCCACTTGCCCTTGAGATAAGGAGCCGACTAGGCCGTCGCGAGGTGCAGCAGCTCGAAATCCTCGAAGAACTCGCCGTAGTCGCAGGTGATCTCCTCGCCCACGGCGATGTCGCGGGTCGCGGTGGCTCCGCCATATTGCGAAAAATCCGTATTCGGATTGCTGGAATGGTTCATGAAGCGGCCATTGTCGACTTCATAAACCATGAAACCCGGCCGGTCCGGGCTCGGATAGGCATAGCGGTCGAGCAGTTCCCTGAGATGCGGGGGTGCCGTCTCGTATTTGTCCATGGGGATCAGCCGGTCGAAATCCGGATCGAGCCGCCAGATCGAAGCGCCTTTCCCGATCGGCTCCGCGGCGAACACGCCGACGCCTTCGATCGCGCTCGCAGTCACATAGGTTCTGATCAGCATCATGGTTCCAGACCCGCTTTTAGACAGGAACGGAATCGCCAAATCGCGGCGAAAAATCAAGAGCGGCCGTTTGCCTGGCGGCTATGAACATGCATCCCGCCGCTGGAATCTTCACGTCCGATTGATCGACACGCCGCCATCGGCAAACAGAGCCGCTCCGGTGGTGAAGCTCGAGGCGTCGGAGGCGAGATAGAGCGCGGAACGGGCAATCTCCTCCGGCATAGAAGGTTGCCGCCGGCGTGTCCGTGCCGCCGGGCAGCAGCGCGTTGACCCGCACACCTTTCGGGCCGTATTCGGCGGCCAGCACCTGGGTCAGCCCGATCAGCCCGGCCTTGCTCGCGGCATAGCTGGTCATGCCTTGCATGCCGACTGTGTGGCCGACGAAGGTGGAGGTGAAGATCAGCGAACCACCGCCACGCTCGACCATTGCCGGCACCTGGTATTTGGCGCCGAGAAACGCGCTGGTGAGATTGGTGTCGAGCGTCTCGCGCCAGCCTTCCAGCGGCAGGTCCGAAATCGACCCCATCCGGCCGACGGCGCCGGCATTGTTGAAGGCGATGTCGAGCCCGCCGAACTTTTCGACCGCCAGATCGACAAGGGCCTTTGCATAGGCTTCGTCCCTGACATCGCCGGCAAGCGCGATGGCCGCGCCATCATTGTCTTCTATCTCGGCGACAAGCGCATCGAGCTCGGCCTGGCGGCGGGCGGCGACGATGACCTTGGCGCCTTCCTCGGCAAAGAGTTTTGCCGAGGCCCGGCCGATGCCGGAACTGGCGCCGGTGACGATGGCGATCTTGTTGGCGAGTGCGAACATTTTTGCATCCTTTTCTTCGCGTCGGCTTTAGCGGCGATCCGAGATGCTTGGTCGCAGATGGGGCAAGCACGAGCCACCCGATACCTGCCAATGTGTGGAAGCGCCGGATGCGTCTTTTCCGCCACGGCGCAAAACGGCAAGCGCCGTCGCAAACAGCGCAAGGATGGAAGCGCTGTTTCGCTAGTGATACACCTCGCGCGCCGGGACCGAATGAACGCCGGCCGCCATTCGCGAAGCCTTTTTGGGGCGAGGTTGGGACGTTGAAGAAATATTCGGTATTCGCCATCGCCCGTGAAGCCATGCGCGGCCACAAGGGCTGGGAGGAACAGTGGTCCTCGCCTGAGCCCAGGAAAGAATACGACGTCATCATCGTCGGCGCCGGCGGCCATGGCCTGGCCACCGCCTATTACCTCGCCACGGTGCACGGCATCACCAATGTCGCGGTGCTGGAAAAGGGCTGGCTCGGCGGCGGCAACACCGGCCGCAACACCACCATCATCCGCTCCAACTATCTCTATGACGAGAGCGCCGGCATCTACGACCATGCACTGAAGCTGTGGGATGGGCTCAGCCAGGAGCTCAACTACAACGTCATGTATTCGGCGCGCGGCGTCATGATGCTCGCCCACAATGTGCACGATGTGCAGGTGCTGAAGCGCCACGTTCACGCCAACCGACTGAACGGCATCGACAATGAGTGGCTGACGCCGGAGCAGGCGAAGGAATTCTGCCCGCCGCTCAACACCTCCAAGGATGCGCGCTATCCGGTCGTTGGTGCTGCCTTGCAGCGTCGCGGCGGCACGGCGCGGCATGATGCGGTTGCCTGGGGCTATGCGCGCGGCGCCTCGGCGCGCGGTGTGCACATCATCCAGAATTGCGAGGTCACCGGGGTCAAGCGGGCGCCAAATGGCGCGGTGATGGGCGTGGACACGACGCGCGGCTTCATCGGCGCCAAGAAGGTCGGCGTCGTTGCCGCCGGCCATTCCTCCGTCATCATGAACATGGCAGGCGTGCGCATGCCGCTGGAAAGTTATCCGCTGCAGGCGCTGGTGTCGGAACCGGTCAAGCCGGTGGTGCCCTGCGTGGTGATGTCGAACACGGTGCACGCCTATATCTCGCAGTCCGACAAGGGCGAGCTGGTGATCGGCGCCGGCACCGACCAGTATGTCTCCTATTCGCAGACCGGCGGCTTGCACATATTGCAACATACGCTCGACGCCATCTGCGAGATGTTCCCGATCTTCACGCGCATGAAGATGCTGCGCTCGTGGGGCGGCATTGTCGACGTCACGCCCGACCGCTCGCCGATCCTGGCCAAGACGCCGGTGCCGGGCCTCTATGTCAATTGCGGTTGGGGCACGGGCGGCTTCAAGGCAACGCCGGGTTCGGGCCATGTCTTTGCCCACACCATCGCCAAAGACGATCCGCATCTGATCAACGCGCCCTTCACCATCGAACGCTTCCGCACCGGACGGCTCATCGACGAGGCGGCGGCGGCGGCGGTGGCGCACTGATGATGGCTGAGATGGCTGTCGCGATGCCGCTGATGCTGGCGGGGGAGCAAGTGCTGGCGGGAGAACGGGGCATGTTCCATTTTCCCTCGCCGGACGAAGTGCGCACGCAGCCGATCAGCCGTGCCGGCAACGAAGCCGGCTGGCCGTTTTCGGTCGATGACGGCACGTTGGCCTGCGTCTGGAGCGGCGGCCAGAGGGTGGTGATGTTCTTCGAGGGACGACCCGAAGGGCTCGAAGAAGACGAGACATTCCAGCCGCGTCAAGTCATCGTCACAACCGATCCGATCCAGCTCACCCTCGGCAACATGGCGTCCCGCGATCTTTTTCGTCCCGCTGCAAGCGTGGAAGAGCGCATCCGGCTCGTCGCACCGTTCGCGACCCTGGGACAGAAGCTTTGCGATCAACCGGCGGGCGCCCGCGTCGGCCACGGCGAATTGTAGGAACGAACCAAATGCTTCTCATCCGCTGCCCCTATTGCGAGGAAGAGCGTCCGGAACTCGAGTTCCGCAACGCCGGCGAGGCGCATATCGCGCGCTCGGCCAACATATCAGGCGAGAGCGACGACGATTTCGAAAAATTCTTCTTCATCCGCTCCAACCCCAAGGGCATCATTTATGAGCGCTGGCGGCACATGCATGGCTGTGCGCGCTTCTTCAATGCCGTACGCGACACCGTCACCGACAAATTCGTCATGACCTACAAGGCCGGCGAGCCGAAGCCGTCGAAGCTCCCGGGAGTTGCCAAATGAGCGGCGCGTTCCGCATTCCCGGCGCTGGCCGCTTCAGCCAAGCCAAGACCGCGCGGTTCAGCTTCGATGGCCGGTCCTATGCCGGCATCGAGGGCGACACGCTGGCCTCGGCGCTGCTCGCCAATGGCGTCCATCTCGTCGGCCGTTCGTTCAAGTACCACCGTCCGCGCGGCATCCTGTCGGCGGGCGCCGAGGAGCCGAACGCCCTGGTCGAAATCAAGCGCGACGCGGCACGCAAGACGCCGAACGTGCGGGCGACCGTGCAGGAGCTCTATGACGGGCTTGATGGGCAGTCGCAGAACCGCTGGCCGTCACTGTCCTTCGACCTCGGTGCGGTCAGCGATATCGCCTCGCCGCTGCTTTCGGCCGGCTTCTACTACAAGACCTTCATGTGGCCGAAAGCGGCGTGGAAGAGGCTCTACGAGCCAAAGATCCGCGCCGCAGCCGGTCTTGGCGTTTCCCCGGACCAGCCGGATCCCGACCATTATTCAT
>NZ_RZOM01000200.1:0-7132 GCF_003999175.1 Mesorhizobium sp. M7A.F.Ca.ET.027.03.2.1
CAGTGGGGGTCCCGTCTACCCCTCGAAAGGACAGCGCCATGATTGAAGCCGCGATGATCTGGAACGAGCCCAACAACAAATCGCATTGGGATCCCGAGCTCGATCCAGATTGGAGCCGCTTCGCCAGGATGGCAATCCTGGCGGCGGACGCAATCGCATCTGAAAACCCGGCTTTGACCAAAGTGCTCGGTGGCATCTCGCCGATAGATCCGGGGTTCATCACCCGCATGAAGGAATTCGGCGTGCTGGATCATGTCGATGCCGTCGCCGTGCACGGCTTTCCCCTCGACTGGAATCTGTGGCAGATCCAGGAATGGCCGCAGAAGATCGGCGAGATCGCGACCGTCACCGATCTTCCCATCTGGGTCAGCGAAGTCGGCGTATCGACCTTCGGCGCCGAGGAAATCCAAGTCTGGGGGCTCAAGCGCACAGCTGAATTGCTGCTCGGCAATGCGCCACGCATCCAATGGTACAGCCTCTACGATCTTCCGCGTGAATGGGAAGCAACGACGCGTCACCGCGAAGCCGAGGGCTCCTCTTATTACCGGCATTTCCATATGGGGCTGCTACGCCAGGACGGCACGCCAAAGCCCGCGCTGGAGGAATTCCTGCGCCATACACCCGCAATGGGCCTGGTGCAGTGGTTTCATTTCGAAGACCCGCGGCTGGACGATGCCGTCGCCTGGATGAAGCGGCTGGGTGTCACCAATATGCGTACCGGGCTTTCCTGGGCGGACAGTTTTCGGCCGAATGCGCTGGACTGGTTCGACCGGCAGATGGAAGCACTCGCCGATTTCGATGTGACGGTCACCTTCTGCTTCACACCTCAGCACCGCGGAATGATGCCCCACCACACCAGCCCGCCCCTGGTGCCGGAGGAGTTCGCTGAATTCTGTTCAACCATGATCCGCCGCTATGCGCCTGGCATGACATCCGCCTCGCTCCCCACGCAGCGGGCCTCGGCCGCGTGAAATGTCATGCTGCCCATGCATCAGATGCAGGACTTCGCGACGCCGTTGACGGGTGGAGATACGGCGCAGGGCAACGAGACGTGCCCAGGCGAGACACTCACCGTCCTCAATGTTGCCTACCCTCTCGCGCCCGTCGGCCCCGACGCTGTCGGCGGTGCCGAACAGGTTCTGTCGATGCTGGATCGGGCACTGGTTCAGGCCGGTCATCGATCTATCGTCATTGGCTGCCGAGGCTCCAGCGCGAGCGGCACGCTTGTGGAAATACCGGCCGAAAACGGCGTACTCGACGAGGCGGCGAAGAGCCGCGCGCAACAGGCCCATCGCGAGGCGATCGCGGCTGCCCGTGCCCGATGGCCCATCGACGTGGTTCATCTGCACGGCATAGATTTCGACGCTTATCTGCCCGACGATGGTCCGACCTTGGTGACCCTCCACCTGCCATTGGATTGGTATCCGGCCGCGGCATTGCGCCCGACGCGCGGTGACCTCTGGCTCCATGCGGTCTCGCCCACCCAGCAGAAAACCGCGCCATCAGACGCCCGGCTGACGGCGCCGATTCCGAACGGCGTTGACATCGAAGCACTGACCCTGCTGCAGTCGAAGCGCGACTTTGCCCTTGTTCTAAGCCGGGTTTGTCCGGAAAAGGGCGTCCACCTGGCGCTCGACGCAGCCAAACAGGCAGATGTGCAACTGGTCATCGGCGGCAAGGTCTATCCCTATGAAACGCATACGCGGTACTTTCGCGATGAGGTCCAACCTCGCCTCGATGGCCGCCGCCGCTTCCTTGGTCCGCTCGGCTTCATCGCCAAGCGACGCATTCTCAATGCAGCGCGCTGTCTGGTCATTCCGAGTCTCGCAGCCGAGACCAGCTCGCTTGTGGCCATGGAGGCCCTCGCCTGCGGTACTCCGGTGGTCGCCTTTCCAAATGGTGCGCTTCCCGATGTCATAGAGCACGGCAGGACGGGCTTTCTCGTCGATACGGTCGACGAGATGGCCCAAGCCATTCTTGCGGCGCCCAGCTTGGATGCCGAGACATGCAGGGCCGAAGCGCGACGGCGGTTTTCGCTGGAACGGATGATCTCGTCTTACATGGACGCCTATCAGGCGCTGGCACAGCTTGGCACTGGTCGCCGGCGCTTCGCGGCGACGCCGTGAGCTAAACTGTGCTGCGCAGCGAAATCATCGGTGACCTCGCACAATTGGACGCCTTGACGCCGCACTGGTGGAAACTGTGGCAGCAGAGTCCCTCGGCGACTCCGTTTCAATCTCCCGCCTGGCTGGTGCCGTGGTGGCACGCATTCGCACCTGGTGAACTGGCGACGGTCGCGGTCTGGCGTGGCGACGATCTGGTCGGGCTGGCGCCATTCTACCTCGAGCATGGGATATCCGGTTCGAAGCTGCTTCCGGTCGGCATTTCGCTCAGCGATTATCTGGACATTCTGGCTGTCCCTGGGAGCGAAGCCGAGGTCGTCGACATTGTCGCCGAGTCGATCCTCTCGATCGGGTGGGCGCAATGGATCTTGTCGGACTTGCCGCAGGACAGCCTCTCCCTTGCGATGACGCATCCCGAGATGGATTGGCCGACCGCCCAGGCCGCCTGCCCCGTGCTCGCCCTCGCCGGCGACGAAACGCTTGCAGGCTGCGTCCCCGCAAGACGCAGACGCCAGTTGCGTCGGGCGCGTCAAGCCGCATCAAGATGCGGCCGGATCGCGCTGTTGTCGGCAAGCGGCAGTCCGCAAACTTTCCTCGATCAATTGATCCGCCTGCACAATATGCGCTGGGCCGAACAAGGAGGCGGTGTGTTGGCCAACGCCGCCGTCGAGCAATTCCATCGGCTCTCACTTCCCTTGCTCGACGCTCACGGTCTGGTGCGATGCTGGCTGTTCGCGATCGATGGCGGAACCGTCGGCGCCTATTACGGATTTCACCACCGCGGCCGTGCCTATGCTTATCTCGGTGGTTTCGACCCTGCTTATGCCGAGGAGAGCCCAGGTGCGATCCTGATTGGCCACGCAATCGCGGAAGCGATCCGCGAAGATGCGCGCGAGTTCGATTTTCTGCGCGGCCAGGAGGCCTATAAATATGGCTGGGGCGCCGTCGACAGGTGGACGATGCGCAGGGTCTGGACGCGGAGTTGATGCATGAGTGTAACCGCACCGAAAGCCGCCCGGCGCACGACATCGGTCAGGCTGGCGGTTGAAGACTGCATGGCCGATGGCATTTGCGCCGAAGGTGTTCTCGTCAGGCTGGCGCTCCACCTGCCGCCCACAATTGGAGCGGCGGAATTGGCGGAGGTCGTGCTGAAGGTCCAGCCGGCGGATGCCGGCGACGCAGCAAGGCTGCGAAAGGTCGCCGGACTGCTGCGCTGCAAACCAGACGTCTTCGCCATGTTGCGGGCAACGGGTGGCGCCGTTCGGCATGAGCGCGATGAGGACGAGACGAATGTCGCTGTCGTCATGCGGCTGGCCTCCAGCTTCGATGCCGCGGCAGCGATTTCGGGAGCCGCGAGTGTCCAACTGGCATCCCTCGGCGATGAGGCAAGGCTCACAGTCACGACCAACGAAATCGTCGCATGGCTGGAAGCGCGAGGATTCACCGGAAGGGAACGGAGCATTCTCGACATCGGTTGCGGCATCGGCCGTTTCGAGCGCGCGCTGTGCAAATCCTTCAAGTGGATGGTCGGCATCGACATATCGCCGCGGATGATCTCCATCGCCTCCGAGCAATGCGCCGCACTCGGCAATGTCGAGTTGCGACAAACCTCCGGTCTCGATCTGTCCGAATTCGCCGATGCCAGTTTCGATTGCGTGCTGGCGGTGGACAGCTTTCCCTATCTGGTTCTGGCCGGCATGGCTGATCGGCATTTCGACGAAATTGCGCGCGTTCTGAAACGGCCGGGCTGGCTCGCCTTGCTGAACTATTCCTATCGCGGATCACTTCTCTCAGACCGCGATGATATCGGCCGTCTGGCGCAAGCTCATCAATTGCGGGTCCTCATCGGCGGCGAGAAGCCGTTTCGGTCGTGGGATGGCAGCGCCTTTCTGCTCGCTGGGTGAAGCGGAACATTACAGCGCGATGCCAGTTCGGACGTCGAACAACGGGCACCGACGAGTGTACCCTATTTGAAGGAGGATAATCATGGCATCCGGCGGTAAAAAACAATTCGGCCGCAGCAGCCAGGCAAGAGTGCCGGCGCCGGCGCGATGACCTCCCTGGAGAGGGACAAGATCGAAGAAAACGCGGTCTTGTCGAATCGCAACAAGAAGCAGCATGGCCAGGAGCGCGGGCTGGACGGCAATCGGATCAAGCCCGATCAATATCAGGATCACGCCGCTGACCGATTGCCTAGGGATTGAACGCCACCGCCGCGCGTCCATGGCCCGGGACGACGAAGGAGCAGCAAGGAAATAAATCTGTGCAAGGGGCCGCTGGTGAGCTTCTTGGCGGCGGACACCGCCTTGTAATGCCAGGCGCTTATCACCACACTAGGATCAAGGGACCCGCTATCAAGAGAATGTGATGTCTCGTTCGAGCGACGATACCCCGGATCCGCATGTCGAGATGGCTGTGGATCAGGAGATTGCTTCCCTGCTGGCCGCCATAGAGCAGGAAAAAATTCCAGACCGCCTGACCAAGCTGGCGGTCGAATTGCAGAACGCGCTCGTCGGGAAACGTCGGCGCGACGTGAAGAACTGACTATCTCCGGCCGTCGACCTCGACATCGAGCTGACCATCCGACAGCTGGTTTCGTCTTTCCATCAATGTCTGCAGCGAACTCTCCCCCAGGAATTCAAGGATGTTGGCGCGCGCACGGTTCAGGCGGCTTTTGACCGTCCCGACCGCGCAACCGCATATGTCGGCGGTTTCCTCGTAGCTCACTCCCAAAACGCCGATCAGCATCAGGACCTCGCGTTGGTGTTCAGGCAGCCTTTGAATGGCGCCGTGAACTTCCTTGCTCTGAACGGTCCATTCCTGGGTGGCTTCCGAAATTGGTCTCGAAGACGCGCAGTCGAGCAAGCCTGGCGATTCCCGGGCAGCGATCTTGACCCGGGTATAATAAGTGTTGCGCATGATGGTGAAGAGCCACGACTTCATGCGCGTACCGGGTTCGAACTTGTCGATGTTGGCGAGACCCTTGGTCAGTGTCTCCTGCACGAGATCGTCGGCGTCGTCGGGGACGCGGCAGAAGGTGCGCGCGAATGCCCGCAGAGCAGGTATCAGGTCAACGATGGAAACTTCATTGGTTTCCTGGTCGGCCAAAAGGCAGCCTCCGGATGACAATGGTCCAGCTCCCAGAAGAAAGAGTGTGTGAACGCAGCCCCAGCTAAATGCATGGAAGTTTGGTTCGTTCCTCCTGCTGGAGGCAACTCTTCATAAATTCTGCGCAGGCGGAGATATCTGTCATCCGATTGGCGCGCACCATCGCCGCAGCAGTCACGGCTCCACCGACAGCGGTGTCTTCAGCGTCCATTTTTACGGGAACAAAGCCGCTCACCGGCAGTTTGATGGCTTGACCACTTCAACCTTCCGGTATCGATCGAGGACCTGTCATGGCCAAATCCGCTCGCCCCTCCGCTCGCCAATCGGCAAGTGGACTGGATCAGAATAGCGCGCGCGGAAATGGCGGCGAGTTGCACCAGATCGCGGGGGACGAAACGCCTGCGCTCACGACGGCGCTCGGAACGCCTGTCTCCGACGACCAAAACACATTGCGGATCGGTGAGCGCGGACCATCGCTGATCGAAGACTTTCACTTTCGCGAGAAGATTTTCCACTTCGACCACGAACGCATCCCGGAAAGGGTCGTTCATGCCCGCGGCTATGGCGCGCATGGTTTTTTCGAGACCTACGAGTCACTTGCCAAATACACACGTGCCGACATTTTCCAGCGAGTTGGCGAAAAGACGCCGGCATTTGTTCGTTTCTCGACTGTTGCCGGCAACAAGGGCTCGTTCGATCTCGCCCGCGACGTGCGCGGCTTCGCGGTCAAGCTCTACACCAAGGAGGGCAATTGGGATCTGGTCGGCAACAACATCCCGGTCTTCTTCATCCAGGACGCCATCAAGTTTCCCGATCTGATCCACGCCGCCAAACAGGAGCCGGACCGTGCCTTCCCGCAGGCACAGACGGCGCACGACAATTTCTGGGACTTCATCAGCCTGATGCCGGAATCGATGCACATGGTGATGTGGATCATGTCGGATCGCGCGATCCCGCGTTCCTTCCGCTTCATGCAAGGCTTTGGTGTGCACACGTTCCGCCTCGTCAACGCGAAGGACGAATCCACCTTCGTCAAGTTCATCTGGAAACCGAAGCTCGGCATGCAATCGGTGGTCTGGAACGAGGCGGTCAAGATCAATGGCGCCGACCCCGACTTCCATCGCCGCGATCTGTGGGAGGCCATACAGGCCGGCAATTTCCCGGAATGGGAGTTGACGGTGCAACTGTTCGATCAGGCATTTGCCGACAGTTTTGACTTCGATATCCTGGACGCAACGAAGATCATTCCGGAGGAGATCCTCGAGCCAATTCCAGTCGGTCGGCTGGTGCTCGACCGGATGCCGGACAATTTCTTCGCCGAGACCGAGCAGGTTGCATTCATGACGCAGAATGTGCCGCCCGGAATCGATTTTTCCAACGATCCGCTTCTGCAAGGCCGCAACTTCTCCTATCTCGATACCCAATTGAAGCGACTGGGCAGCCCGAACTTTACCCATCTGCCGATCAATGCGCCGAAGTGCCCGTTCGCCCATTTTCAACAGGATGGGCACATGGCCATGCGCAATCCGGCCGGTCGCGCCAATTATGAGCCGAACTCATGGGGACTGGGACCGCGCGAGGATCCGCAGCGTGGCTTCCGTTCTTTCGCCGATGCCGAAGAAGGGCAGAAAGTACGTCTGCGCGCGGAGAGCTTCGCCGATCACTACAGCCAGGCCCGGCAATTCTTCAACAGCCAGACACCACCGGAGCAGCGTCACATCGCGATGGCGCTGACATTTGAACTGAGCAAGGTCCAGGCGCCGGCGATCCGCGAGGCGCCGTGCCAGAAGGCTAGGAGGCGAACCACCCAGATTGCGGCAGCCGGCATCTTGCCGGCTGTTATCGCGTCAAAGCTTTACAGCCGCCTCCCTTGCCCAGAGCCGCAGTTTGCGGCACGACTG
>NZ_RZOM01000201.1:0-7118 GCF_003999175.1 Mesorhizobium sp. M7A.F.Ca.ET.027.03.2.1
GCCGTTCGCCGGCCCGGCCGCAGCCAGGCGGCCAGCAGAAGCAGCGCCGGCCAGGCCAGATAGAACTGCTCCTCCACCGACAAAGACCAGAAGTGGATGAAGGGATTGCTGGTGGCGTCGGCGGCGAAATAGTCGAACGACCAGCGCAGCAGCCACAGATTGATGGCATAGGCGGAGGCGAACATGGCGCCGCGCGAATAGAGCGCCTGTTCCTGCGGCGCCAGGATGAAGTAGCCGGCGGCCAGCGTAACCAGGATGACGAATAAAGCTGCCGGCAGAAGCCGCCGCGCGCGCCTGGCATAGAAGCGCCAAAGGTGGAGCCGGCCGGTCTCGCCGATCTCCTGCATGAGATGGGTTGTTATCAGCCAGCCCGAGATGACGAAGAAGATGTCGACGCCGGCAAAGCCGCCGGGGAGCGCGGTGAGGCCGAAATGGTAGGCGACGACACCGCCGACGGCGAGCGCGCGCAATCCTTGTATGTCCGGCCGGAACGATGCTGCCACGACGGCTCCTTCGTGCAAGGCCCAGCCCCTGCGCAACGTCGGCCGGGCAGGCTGATATCGCAATGCAACAAATTTATCGCAGTGCAACATAGAGCAATTTTATCGCGGTGCAACATAGCAGGAAGGGAAAATGGGCCGGCGCGCCGGCCGGGCTGATCGTTGCGTGGCGGGCTTGTCCGTGCGCCCCGCGGCAGACGCAAAACAGCCCCGCGAAGGGGCTGTTTCTCATCGGGCCGCTGGATTGCTACTTGCTGCCGCCGTTCGCTTTCACGCTGCTGCAGAATTCCGGATGGCTGTTGGCCGCAGTGGCGCCCTTCGCCTCGTCCTCGCAGGCCTTCATCATCGCGGTCTGGTCGTCCGGCGTAAGGGCCTTCCAGGCCTTCACGAAATCGTCGTCGCTGACCATCGTCTTCCTGCTGGAGTCGGTGTAGAAGGGCTGCATCTTGGCCGGATCGTCGAGAGCCGACGTGCCGGTGTCGCTCGCGGCAAGCGCCGTACCGGCAACCATCGAGAGCGTCATCGCGCCGAAACAGATCATCTTGATGTTCATGGCGGTACTCCTCCTGTTGCTTTGGGATCGTCGAAGCAACGATCAGCTGGAAAACGACAGGTTTGGGTGAAAGTTCCGGGGTTTTTTGCGCAAAAATCCCGAAACGAAGAAAAATATAGTCGAAAAACTTGAAACTTTCCCCGATTTTTCCCGTAAGAAGCGAGTTTATCGGGTCTCTCGTGCGAGACTGACCACCAGCCGATCGACACTGGGGTCGTCGAGACTGACGATATGGGCCATCTGCAGCGCTCGCCTCATGCTGATCCTGGCGACGTCCTGCCGCATGATGACGGATACAAAGGCCGGCCCTGATCCGGTGAGGACGATCGCCCTGCCTACCAGAACCGGTTCGGAGATGGGAGCCCACTGCACGGTCATGATTGAGGGCTCGGTGGTCTGGCGCCGGTTGATGCCGGTGAAATAAATCCAGTTCAGGCGCGAGATCGCCACGCCGTAATGGTTGCCGGGTATTCTCGAGCCACCCCGGCCATCGCCCGAAGCCCAGCGCGTCACCCGCCTGAAGGTGACGAGATCGGCCTCGCGCCGCACGAAGGTGACCGAGCGCATCAAAAAGTCGGGTCGGCCGGGCATCGAAAAATAGGTGAAATATGTGCCTCCGGCGATGGCGGGCGACGGCGGCCGCACCATGTTTTCGTACAGGGCCTGGCGCAGCGTTGCGTTGCCGTCGCTCTTGGCTGCCGCGGCGGCCGGCTCACGATACAGCTCATTCTCATCGATCTTGAAATAGTCGCAGATCAGCCTTGCGGTGGCTTTGTTGGGAACCGCCTTGCCTTGCAGATAGCGCTCGAACTGGGTGCGATGGATGCCAAGCTCACGGCACACCGCGCTGACGGAAGCGTGGCGTTGGACCAGCCGCCTGAGATTGGCGGCGAGATTCTCGCGAATTGGCACGACATCTCCCCGACAGACGTACGGACCAGTATATACAATTGCATGCCGTGGCGGCGGCGCGAAGATGGACCTTTGGCCAATAGGCAACGACCCGGTGGCGCGTAGACTGTACGATTCTGACAGTCCGGCTATGCAAGCCGTGTAAATGGGCGTATTTCGATGGCAAGAGCGACCTGAGATCGGCCTCTCGACATCCTGCAATGGAGGGCGGTTTGGATCATACCGGCCTGGTCGAGCTTCTGGACTACACGCAAGCGCAATTGACGAAGATCCGCCAGGCGGTCGCGGCCAGCGATCACGCCGGTGCCATGTTCACCATCGACTGCCTTGTGGGAGCGGCGGCCGAACAGACGAAGTGCAAGCTTGCAAGTCTGGAGCATGCCGGGTTGCCGATAGCCAAGGATGGACCGATCGACGGGGATGGGCCGATTGGCCGGGGCGCATTTGAAGGCGGTGCGGCACCGCCCGGCAAAGCGACGTCGGGCAAGCCGGATGCCGGCGGCAACCGCTCCTGATCAGGCCGCGCCGATCTCGCCGATCAGCCTTGCATATTCGGCCTCGGCTTCGCCGTAACTGCCATTGGCGAGTTCCAGCAGCCCGGCGCGGTCGCGAATGACGATCTCGCCCCGACGCGAGCGGATCAACGCGCGGCCTTCAAGCAGTTGGAGGGCGACGGTGACGCCTGGCCGCCTGACACCAAGCATGATGGCCAGGAATTCGTGGGTGATGGCGAGATGTTCGCCGGGCACGCGGTCGTCGCACATGAGCAGCCAGCGCGCCAGCCGCTCCTCGAGCTTCAGCCGCGCGTTGACGAGCGCGGTGCAGCCGGCCTGGGTCTGTAGCGCGTTGACGAAGCGCAGCAGGAACATGCGCAAGGTTGCACTTGCCGCCAATGCTGCCTTGAAAGCGCCGGCTTCGATGCGGATCGCTTCGCCTTCGAGTTGGACATAACAGGCATGCGGCGCACGGTCGTCGCCCATCACCAGGGAATATCCCGTCATGCCCTCGAAGCCGATGAAGCCCACTTCGGCCTCTTGGCCGCTCGCGGTGCTGGCGACCACCGAACCGATGCCCTGTTCGATGAAGTAGACGGCCTCGATCGGAATATTCGGGGTCACCAGCATCATGCGTAGCGGCAAATCGCAGCGCTGCATGTGCGGCTCGAGCAACGCCAGATCATCCGCGGGCATGCGCCGCAGCAGCTGATTTCGGTATTGATGATTTTTGGTGAGATCAGACATGGCGTGGCCCAATGCAGGGCAAGAGCCATCCAATCTCCCAGCCGTCCGTGCCCGTAAAAACGTACGGACGATCGCCTATGTATAGGGGCTCTGAACGAAGAAAGATATCAATGCGATATGAAATTCGAAGCACGGCGCCCCCCAACGCCCGTTCGCATATGAAAAGATCGGCCTGAATGTTAGTGTCGGAAACGTACCAAGCGCCACTTGGTACAAAACCGACATATTCATGAGGGCGCCGGATCACGGTGAGGGTCGATGAAATCCGCCGGCTAATGACAAAGGCGCCATGTCGCGCCGGGCTCGAGAACCGTTCGAAAAGTGGGGCAGAGCGGCGGGAGAATTGTACGATATTTACTGTGATGAAGGCCGATGTTGACTCTTGCTCAGCCCGATTTCATTTTTTGACCCACGGCGTCAAGGAAGTGGTCGCTGCTCCGAAAGGGGCTTCTTATGTCGAGCCTTCATAAGCGCAATCCTGGTTTCCATCCTTCCGATCTGCAACTGTGCCAGCGCGTCTTCGATCGGGTCTGCCTGGAGCGCAAACTCGATCGCATGTCGGGGGAGTCGGACGTGCAGCTTCTGGCGGCCACGGTGTTTTCGCTGTTTCAGAATGGCTGCCGCAATGAAGGCGAGTTGCTTGAGAGTTTCCGGCGGACGCGCCAATGACCAAAGCCAGGATCACGTCCGCGGCACCGGTAGCCGAAAACGAACCTTACGACGCTGCGGTCTTCGCCCGGAAATACGGCATGTCGCGGAAGGCCGCGGAGGTCGTGCTGTCCGCGAACGGACCGTCCAGAACGGCTTGTGACGCTGCCGCCCGCTCTTTTATGGAAGCGGTCGCCCGCAGGGCGAAGAGCAGCCGTGGACACTGAAGCTGCGCCTGGAGCGGCTGCCGTACCGCCCGCCCCGGGTGCGTCCGATGCTAACCTTCATTGGATGCCGCGAGGTGTCAGCCTGCCGGGCCTGTCGGGCCTATTACGCCTGAATTGGCTTGCTGCGCCGTCACGGCGGAGAGTTTCTGCCGTTTGAGCAGCATCGGCTTTTCATAGATCTTCTTCATGTTCATGGCCTCCCTCCGCAAAGTTCGATTGCGGCAGCGTCATCGCCGGCCGCGCCCTTGTCAAGCCGACCTTGTCGAGGGCCGGCCAACCGGGACGAAAACCCACGCCTCAATTCCTGTCGGCCGGCTTGGAACGCATGCGCGAAACCGTCTCGCGCTCGGCGCGCTTGGAGCGCAGCGGCGGCAGGCCGCGGTCGATCAGGTCCATGTCCTCAAGCACCATATCGCCCATGCGCTTGAAGGCGATGTCGAGCGCGCCGGCGCGGTGAGCCGAGCGCAGAAAGCCGGGCAGGGTGCGCACCGGATGGTCCCGCGCCAGCGGTTCTTCGGGGAAAACGTCGCTGGCGGCGACGATGTGGCCGCTCTTCACCGCCGCCATCAGCGCCGGGAAGTCCACCACGCCGGCGCGGCTGAGCAGGATGAAAGCGGCGCCCTTGCGCATGCCGGCAAAGGCCTCGGCACCGAGAAAACCCTGGTTCTCGCTGGTCACCGAGGCAACGACGAAGATGAAGTCGCTGGTCGACAGCACCTCGTCGAGAGAGGCCGGCTCGACGCCATTGTCGATGAGGATCGATGGCGGCAGCCAGGGATCGAAGACTTTGGTGCGGGTGCGGAAGCCCGACAGCAGCCGGTTGAGCGCCCGGCCGAGATCGCCGAAACCGATGATCCCGACATCCGCGCCGGACAGGAGCCGCGCCGTCTGGTTGCCGTCGCCGCCCCACAGTTCCTGTCCCTGGCGGAAGGCGAGGTCGGCATCGACGATGTCGCGGGCGAGGTTGAGCGCCATGGCAAGGCCAAGCTCTGCGACCGGCTCGGCGAACACCAGGCCGGTGGTGACGACATGGATACCGCGCGCGAACAAGGTCTCGTAGGGCATGTTGTTGATGAGGTTGGTCTCGACATTGAAGACGCAGCGCAGCGCCTTCATCCGGTCGATCGTTTCGGGCGATATGGGCGGCTGGCCGATGATATAGCGCGCCTCGGCCAGCACGTCGGCCGGCAGTTTCGCGACGCCGTCAGCGGTCGTCTCGACAATGCGATAGTGAGCCTTGAGCCGCGCCAGCTGCCGGGCTGTGAAGATCAGCTCGAGCGTGCGTGGTTCCGGCGCACTGATAACCAGCGGCAAGGCGCTGTTGGACATGACTATTCCCTCTGTTCCCGATGGCCAAAATACCCTGGATGGAACGATTTACAACATCGCGCGGAGAGCCGAGTAGAGCGGGATTGGCGCTGGGATGAGGTGTCCTGTCGGAGCCGATATGTGCCGGCAATGCAACAGTGAAGAATCGTTTGACTACGATGGCGAGGAGACGACGTAAGAACCAGTAATGACGCAATTGACACGGGGCAGGGAATTGGTTCTGCTGGCGCCGTACCAATTTGGAGGGCACTTTACAGTGAAGAAATACGAGAAACCAACCTGGCAGAAGCGCGACAGGCTTTCGGGCGTCACGGCCCAGACTACCCCATCGGCACCTCCGTCGACGGCAACCTGAGCGGTTGGCGTCTGACGCATTCGCCTTATAAGGCAATCAATATTGGCAATCGATAGGGCGCGACTGGTCGCGCCCTATTGAATATTGGCCATGGGCGCCTGCCGTTTTCCCAGATGCCGGACCTTGCGGCCGATGATCATCAGCCGGCGCGCGGTGTTGTTGCGCAGGCGCCTTGCGCGCCATTCCAGTCCGGTGCCGGCGGTGATCGACTTGGCATAGTAGCTCACCCGCATGCCATCCTCATCGGCAGCCACCTTGACCGGGTCGTCATAGAAGGCGTTGATCTTGTCAGCCGCCATGCCTGGTGTTTCGAGCCATCGCGGAATGTGAACCGAATGGAGCTGATCGACGTCGGTCATCACCCGGCCGATGCCGACGCCCGGTGTTGGACACGTGGTACAGAAAGCATCGCCGATGAAGATGACCCCGTCGCGGCGATGGCCTTGCGTGGTGCTCAGGCTGATCTGCCTGACCTCGACAGGGCCTGCGACTTCGAAGTTGCCGCATCGCGCCGCTATTTCGGGCATCAGCTCGCAGAGCATCTTTTGCGGTTCCTGGCGAAACGCCCGCGTCCACGGCTCGGCCACTTGCCGATAGCCGAACATGTTCGCCCGCATCTTGTCGCCGAGGGGAAAGATGCTGATGTAGGCGATACGGTCGGCAGCCCGCCTGCTGTAGCAGGTGACGGCCTGATGACCGAAATCACGCGGGGAGATGGCGAGGTCGAATCCCATCGACAGTGAATGCGCCTTCGATTGCTCGATACGCTCGACGCCGACGGCGCGCCGCACCGCCTCGCCGTGGCCGGTTGCCACCACCAGCAGGCGGGCATCGATGACGGCGCCGTCGGCCAGCACAAGCCGCTGCCGGTCCGGTCCAGTCGAGACCTCGGTCACCTTGCCGACCGTCAGCGGTACTTGCGCAGGCAAGGCGTCGCGCAGGCCATTGATCAACGCGCCATAGGAGAATGTGAATTCAGCCTTCTTCTCATGCGCGAAGAACTGGCCGAGGCGGAAGATATGCGTGTCGGTCGTCGAGGTGACGAGGCTCTTGAGTGTCGCATCGAGGCCGAGCTTTTCGAACAGAAGCATCTGATCCATGCCGATCTTCTCGGCCCGGAATTCCTCGTGGTGGACGCGGTGCGGATCAATCAGCGCCACCTTGCGCCCGGCTTGTCCCAACAGCATTGCCAAGGTGGTGCCGGCCATTCCGGCGCCGACGATCGCCACATCGACTTGGGCCGGGCCAGCCTCTGAGATACTCATTTTGCTGCCTTTCTGGTGGCAACTGCACGTTTCACAATCTCCGGTAGAAAATATCTTCCGGAGCTAAATCAACCGCAAGCAACCGGAG
>NZ_RZOM01000202.1:0-7080 GCF_003999175.1 Mesorhizobium sp. M7A.F.Ca.ET.027.03.2.1
CCATACCTGGGGCACCCACCGCACCGGCCTCGACCACCTCGCGCCATGAAATCCCCTCGCCCGGATCGAGGTCGAGGACGATCTGGTCGGGTCTGTCGAGGCCGCCGTGCACATCAAGGGCGAATTGGAGCGCCTGGGGCTGGTGCCGTTCGCCAAGACCTCCGGCGGCAGCGGCATCCACATCACCGTGCCGGTGACGGGCAAGCAGAACTGGAAGAAACTGCACCAGGCGACCAGCGCCATCGCCACGCATCTGGCGACAACGGCGCCGGACACCTTCACCACCACCATGGGCAAGGACAACCGCAAGAAGCGCATCTTCATCGATTATCATCGCAATGCGCGCGGCCACACCTCCGCAGCCCCTTACTCCTTGCGCGCCCGCACCAATCTGCCGGCCTCGACGCCGGTGAGCTGGAGCGATCTGGAATCCATCGATGCGCCGCAGGATCTGAACTATTGCTCCCTGCCGGGGCTGCTGGCGACGTCGGGTGATCCGTGGGCGGAGATCAACGAGTTCGCGCGGGATTTGCCAGTGTTCGAGGGAACGAGGAAGTAGTCGCGAGATGAGGGCGCAGCCCCGCCAGCGTCTCAATTCCAAGTCCATCGACGCTTCCGACAATTTGAATTATTCTCTCCGCCACGACCTCAAAGACGTACCGGAAGATTTCGTCAGGGATTTGCCCGTATCGTGTGGGGTCGGTGTAGGATTTCCTCGGCGCCAATCGTCCTTCGGACGAAAAGCGCTGCAGCAAATGTCAGTGCATGGCCGCGTAGGAGTGTTTCATGGCGCCCAGGGCAAGTTGGAAAGGTTACCTCAAACTCAGCCTCGTGAGTTGTCCGGTGCGGTTGTATCCCGCCACCAGCGCCAGCGAGCGCATCAGCTTCAACCAGCTGCACAAGAAGACCCACAACCGCATCAACATGAAACCGGTCGACCCCGAATTGGGGCTCGTCGAGCGTGCTGATCTGGTCAAGGGCTACGAATACGAGGACAAGCAGTACATCATCATCGATGATGCCGACCTCGATGCGGTGCGCATCGAATCCAATCACACGATGAACATCGAGGCCTTCGTCGACGAGGACGAGGTCGACGTCATCTATCAGGACGCGCCCTACTACATGGCGCCCGACGGTGCGATGGCGGAAGAGACCTTTGCCGTGCTGCGCGAAGCGATGCGCAAATCCGGCAAGCTGGCGATCGCCCGCCTGGTGCTGTCCAGCCGCGAGCGCGTGGTGACGATCGGCGCGCGCGAGAACGGCATGTTCGTGTGCACCTTGAGGAACCCGAACGAAGTTCGCGGGACGGCTGAATATTTCGGCAACATCCCAGCCGGCAAGCCCGACCCCGAAATGCTGCAGCTCGCCGAAGCGCTGATCAAGCAGAAGGAAACCACCTTCGATCCGAAGAACTATGAGGACCGCTACGAGGCGGCACTCATGACGATGATCCGCGAGAAGCTGAAAGGCCACAAGCCAATCATCGCGGCGGCACCAGAGCGCGGCAATGTCATCAACCTGATGGATGCGCTGAAGGCCAGCCTGTCGCAATCGAAGCCGCCGGCCAAATCGAAGAGCAAGGCCGACGAGGTTGCCAAGCCCGCCGCGAAGAAGGCGGCAGCGGGTGGCGCTGCTGAAAATCCGTTGAAGGCCAATCTGCTGAAGGCGGTCGGCAAGAGCAAGAAATGACGGCGCCGACCGGCGCTGTTTTCGGCACGATAGGCGCGCTGGCGGCTTTTCCGCTCAGGCTGGCTGCGCGGGAAGTGGAACGCCATCACGGCCAGCTGCGGCGCGGTATCACCAGGCGCACCACGCATGTCGTCTTCGGCCGGACACTTCTCGCCAGGGCAGGCCTCGTCAAAAACGGCGATGCCGGGATCGAGCGCAGTGTCGCCGCCGAGCGCGCGGCCGGTCGAACGCTGATCAGCGAGAACGGATTCCTGCGCCTTCTCGGACTGATGAAGACACCGGAGGCGTCTTCACTGTCGCGGCAATCGCTGATCGATCAGTCGCGGCTATCAGGCTCCGACCTCGATTTTTTGTCGCTGTTCGATGCGTTCGAGCATGACACAGAACCTTATTCGTTCCGCGACCTGATCCTGGCGCGCAAATATGCCGGGCTCATCGCCGGCGGCGCGACATGGGGGGCGATCGCGCGCTCCGTCCACCGCTCCGGCCCGGTGGCGTCGCTGACCGCCAAGTCGCTCAATGTCGGCTCGCAGCATGGGCGCGCCGACGCGATCTATCTCGAAGGCGGCCAGAGCGAACTCGATGGGCAGTTGCTGTTCGATCTCGGAACAGCCGGGGCAGAGGGTGACGACACGCTGGAGGAGCTGTTCGCCGAGGCGGAAGCGGCGGAGGAGCAGGGCGACCATGATGGGGCCGCCGCGCTCTACCAGCGTTGCCTGGCCATCGATCCGAGCGATGCGATTGCCGCCTTCAACCGCGCCAACTGCCTGCGCGCCGGCGGCCACGCGGTGGACGCCGCGCATGACTATATCAATGCGATAAAACTCGACCCAGCCTTCGTCGAGGCGTGGTTCAACCTGGCCGGACTGATGAGCGAGCAAGGTCGCGAAGCCTCGGCGCGAAGGCACCTGCAGAAGGCGATCGCGCTCGACAAGACCTATGCCGATCCGGTGTTCAACCTTGCGAGGTTGGAGTTCGACGCGGGCAATCTGCCGGAGGCGCGGCAGCTGTGGGTGCGCTATCTCGAACTCGACGCGGATTCGGAATGGGCGCGGGTTGCAGCCAAGGGAGTGCAGTTCGTGGATCTGCAGCTGGCGCGGACGGCGGGGTGAGCATGATTGGCGAAGGCCGCGATGACAGCCAATCTCCCCCCTTGCGGGGGAGATGCCCGGCAGGACAGAGGGGGGGCGCTGTCCCGCCAACAGATCGGCCGCGTGTTCCCGCACGCAAGCCGGACCGAAGACTGGCATTCCTTCACGCCCCCCTCTGCCCTGCCCGGCATCTCCCCCACGAGGGGGGAGATCAGCAGCGTCGCCGTCGCGCCGGACATCACACCATGACCACCTTCCTCTTCGACGGTCCCGACACCGCTGCCATCACCATCCTGCTCGCCCATGGCGCCGGCGCGTCGATGGATTCGCCTTCAATGACCGCCACCGCCAAGGCGCTGGCCGCGGCAGGCTTACAGGTCGCACGCTTTGAATTCCACTACATGGCTGCCCGCCGCTACGGCCACCGCAAGCCACCGCCGAGGGCCGAGACGTTGAACCCGGAATATATCAAGGCGATAGCCGACCTCAGGGCAAAGGGCGTGACGGGACCGCTGATCATCGGCGGCAAGTCGATGGGCGGGCGCGTCGCCTCCATGGTCGCGGACGAGATGTTTGCCAAGGGCGAGATTTCAGGGCTGGTTTGCCTCGGCTATCCCTTCCATCCGCCGGCCAAGCCCGAGCAATTGCGCACCAAACACCTTGCCGATCTGAAGACGCCGACGCTGATCTTCCAGGGTACCCGCGACGAGTTCGGCACCAGGGACGAGGTTGCGACTTATGATTTTTCCGATCGCATCGAGGTCATCTGGCTGGAGGACGGCGACCACGATCTCAAGCCTCGCAAGAGCATCTCGGGATTTTCGGCGGCCGACCATCTGAAGACGCTGGCCGAGACGGTCAAGGCGTGGTCGGGTCGGATCGCTTCCTGAAGCGATGAAGATCGCCTCCTTCAACATCAACAACATCAACAGCCGGCTTGAAAACCTGCTGGGATGGCTGGCTGTGGCAAAGCCCGATGTCGCCTGCCTGCAGGAGCTGAAGGCGCGCGACATGCAGTTTCCACGCTCGGCATTGGCGGCGGCCGGCTATGGCGCGGTGTGGAAGGGCGAGCCGACGTGGAACGGTGTTGCCATCCTGGCACGGGGCGCCGAGCCAGTGCTGACCCGCGATGCCTTGCCCGGCGATGATGCCGACAGGCAGAGCCGTTATATCGAGGCGGCGGTGAACGGCATCATCGTCGCTTGTCTCTATGCGCCGAACGGCAATCCTCAGCCCGGCCCGAAATTCGCCTACAAGCTCGCCTGGCACGCACGGCTGGAGGTGCATGCCGAACAGTTGCTCGACACCGGCCTGCCGGTGGTGCTGGCCGGCGACTACAACATCGTGCCCGAGCCGCGCGATATCTACGCCACCCGCTCCTATGACGACAACGCGCTGGTGCAGCCGGAAAGCCGGGCGTCGTTCCAGCGCCTGCTCGATCAGGGTTGGCTTGATGCCCTGCGCAAGAAGCATCCGAAGGAAACGCTTTACACATTCTGGGACTATCGCCGCAACCGCTGGCCGCGCGATGCCGGCCTCCGGCTCGATCACATCCTGCTGTCGAAGAAACTGGCACGCCGCCTGACCGCCGCCGGCATCGACCGCGACGTGCGCGGCGAGGACGGCGCCAGCGACCATGCGCCGGTGTGGGTGGAATTGAAGTAGGCGACTGCTTTCATTGCGTCGCGCTTGAACGGGTCCCTGCAACGCGCTTAAAGTCTTTTGTCTCGATGCATGTTGCTGTCCCAATCCGGGTTCGCTTTTGGCCGACATGCAATAACCTGTCGGCAAAGTACTCCAACGCAGCCGGATCGCCCGTGAACGCAACCCCCCACGAGATTTGTGAATCGAGGCTCCATGCCTGACTTGGGCGCCGTCGAGATACTGGCCGCCGCCATTGTCGTGCTTGCGGCTGCTGTCATGTCCTGGCTGCTGTGGCGGAAGCGCAGCCGCCGCAAGGGACGGCGGCAGACCAATCCGGCTGCCGACTATGCCGTCCGTACCGAATGGAACGCCGGCGGGGGTATGCTCAATTACTCATCCTTCGTCTATTTCGATGTCGATCGCGACGGCAAATACGGCGCCGGAGACCGGCCGATGGCCGGGATCATGGTGCGGCTGTATGACGAGGCGGGCAAGCTCGCCGCATCCGCGCGCACCAACAATGCCGGCTTTGCCAATTTTCCCATGTCGGTGAAAAGCAGAAAGGCCGTGATCCGCAAGCCGGGCAACTGGCGCTTTGTGGTTTCGGTACCGCCCGGCTGGCAGGCGAAAAGCGAAATGGACATTCAGTCCCGACACTTCATGCCGCTGCCGGGTTCGCCGGCCGGGATGGTATCGCAGGAGATGCTGCTGCCGGTCGGTCTGGCACCGCCGCGCCGCGTCAGCGGGCGCGTTGCCGGCGATGGACCAGCGACCCTCTCCATGTCGGGGAACGGGCACGTCCTGGAGACGCGGGCACTGGCGCCGGGTGCCGTCTTCAGCTTCGACCTGGCTGAAGAAGCCGACACGGCCAGCGTCAGCGGCGGCGGCTTGGAGCGGCGGCTGACGCTGTCGCCCTACTCGGCGGATCTCGGCCTGCTGTCGCCGCAACGCGCCGGCATCGACACTGATGCCGCCCTCGAAACGATCGATTTCGACGATGTGACGTCGCGCCCCTTCAGGAAAATTCCGGCCGGTCATGCCGGATTGACGTGGCGCAACCTGAATGCGATGGCCCGCGACTACACCAAGGACAGCCAGGGCTATGTCAATGGCAATGTCTCCGGTGACTATGTGCTCTACACCAGCAGCGGGCTGCCGGCCGAATTCAGCCGCGAACGGCCGTTCGGCTTTCACTCGGTCATGCTGAGCGCCGCCTGGCTGGCGTCGGAAGGGGAGGTGGCGCTGATCGAAAGCTGGCTTGGCGAGCAGCTGATTTCAAGCGATCAGATCACGCTGTCGGCGCTCACGCCGCTGCACTACGCCCCGATGCTCAAGGCTGTAACGCGTGTTCGCCTGTCGACGAAACACTATTGGCAAATGGTCGTGGACGATTTGGTCTTGACGCGCTGAGATTGGGCACGCCAAAGCGGAGCGAAATTTCGCCCCGCTTCAATCAGGTTACGTTTACGGTCAGGTTGGTGCGGCGCCGTTTGAAATAATAATAGAGGGGCCGTTTGACGCTGTGACCGCCGACAGACGGCCTTTTTTCAAGAACGATGGCTTCACATAAATCTTCTTCATTTTCAGACTCTCCTAAAATCCCAGCGTGATGATGCCATACTGCGGCCATCTGTCAACCATGCGAGCTGAAAGCAACAAACCTGCAATAAATCCAACAATGAGCGACAAGGGGCCAGGGCCCCTATTCTTTGTTTCGCGCTATTCCGAAAACCATTGCACCTGGAGTTTGCTTCTCCAGCAGCTAGCGCGATCCGCCAAAGATGCGCCGGATTAAAGCGTGGCGCTGGTCGGGCCGTTTGCCGTGACGGCTGAAAGCTTCCCCTTCTTGACGAAGGTCGGCTTCGCATAAGTCTTCTTCATCGTGATCTCTCCTCCCTGCGCGATGATGGCAGATACGCAAGATGTGTCAACCAAGCCGGGCGTCCACACGGGCTCTTGGCGACACGAGCTTGCGGCTGATAGTCTCGACGTCGACATGCGGCGGGCAACCGTCACATGGTGAGGGCCGCAACAACGCCCGAGGGGTTTCAATGAACAAGGGTGCCGACAGATTGCTCGCGCTTGCCCTGGTCGTTGTCGCCGTAGGCTGCCTGGCGCGGATCTATTGGCCGGCAATCGGCGAGGCTTTCCTCTGGCGCGGCTTTTCAGGCCCGCCGATGGACCCAGCCTCGTTACGGCTGGCGGGGTTCCTGGTGGCGGCGTTCGCCTGCCTGCTTGGTGCAGGGCTGTTTTGGGCCGGCCTCTTGCCGGACCGGTCGGGCCAAGCAGCGGGCGCGCCGCTGTTTGGTCGCGCGGCGGAGATGCAGGATGCTGGCAGGCCCGGCCTGCGCAGAGTCTTTCTCGTCCTGCCATTGGTCGTGGTCGCCGCACTGGCCGCCGACCGGTTCGGCCCTTGGCATGAGGGCGGCGACATAGCCAGCGAGCCCGTCGAACCGAAGGCCGACGAACCCAACCCTGGCGAGCCGAAGGCCAACGAACCCAAGGGGCATGATGTCGCCAGCGCGCCGCCGGCCTCAGAGCCGGCAGCCCCACCGCCTGCACCAGCAGAAGTTGCTTCGCCGCCGGAGGCCGCCAATCCGCCTGCGGCACCGGTCCCACTGACGCCGCCGGCGCTGGTGCAACCGACCCCGCC
>NZ_RZOM01000203.1:0-7076 GCF_003999175.1 Mesorhizobium sp. M7A.F.Ca.ET.027.03.2.1
GTCGTGGTCGATACCCGCCACCACTTCCTCTACCTCATCATGGAAAACAAGACCGCCATCCGCTACGGCGTCGGCGTAGGCAAGGACGGCTTCAAATGGTACGGCCGCGCGACGATCGACCGCCGCGCGCTGTGGCCGCAATGGGTCCCGCCCCCCGAAATGCGTAAGCGCAAGCCGGACCTACCGCCGATGGTCGCAGGCGGCGCGTCCAACAATCCGCTCGGGCCGCGCGCGCTCTATCTGTACCGCGACGGCGCCGACATCGGCTACCGCCTGCATGGCACCCTGGAGCCATGGAGCATCGGCACCGACGCTTCCAGCGGCTGCATCCGCATGTTCCCGGAAGACATCATCGACCTCTACCAGCGGTGCCCGATCGGCACCGCGGTGGAGGTGCTGCCGCACATCGCCGACCAGGCGCCCGCTTCCACAACTGTCGAATGATTGGCGCCTCATGAACCGCATGATTGAAAACACGCGCCGGCTGCTCGCTGCCAGCCTGCTGGTGTTTGTCGCATCCTGCTCGACCAGCAACACGCTGGCCCCTTCCACGCCAGACGTCACCAACGCCGAGATTGCCGGCTTCCAGAACGTGCAGCCGGGCAGCGAGGAGGATTTTATCCTCAATGTCGGCCGCCGCACCTATTTCACGCAAGGTTCGGTTGCGCTCGATTCTGTCGCCAAGGCCACCCTCGACACCCAGATCGCCTGGTTAGCAAAGCATCCGCGCTGGCTGCTCAAGCTGCAGGGTTTCGCCGACGATCCCGGCGCAAGTGAAACGGCGCTGTCGCAGCAGCGCGCCGATGCGGTGATGGACTACCTCGCCGCCGGCGGCATAGACCGCAATCGCATGTGGGCCAAGGGCTACGGCAAGGACAGGCTCGTCCGCGACTGCCCCGACGCCGCCTGCAGGTCGCAGAACCGCCGCGTTGTGTCTAATTTGCGCGATGAGAGGGACGAGTCGTAGGTGGCAGCAGTTTTGCTTGTCATCGGAGGCCGTAGGCAGCTTTGTCCCCGTAAGCAGACATGCCGGCGATAGCACTTGCCGCAGGACTGACCAAAGCGAGAAGTCGCATCGCCCAGTTTGGCATCTCAAATCGCGGCGCTTTTGCTCCATGAGCACCCAGCCGCGACCTGAGCACCCGGGCTATCTCGTATATGCTCATTGTTTCACCCGCTATTGCAACGAACCGCTCGCCATTTGCTGCAGGATCGGTCATAGCGCGAATGTGTAGATCGGCGAGTCGCGGACGTCCACGATCCCGTAGGAAAGCTTCGGAGCTAACGGCAGATTTCCGTCCAGCATACGTTGGATGAGTGAAATTGACGGAGAATAGTCGGGGCACATGACCGGCCCCAATATCACCGTCGGGTTTACTGCTGTAAGCTCTGGCCCACCTTTTCGCCTCACAAAATCCCAGGCATCTTTTTCGGCTAACGTCTTCGATCTGACGTAGGCGGTAAGAGTGGGAATGCTCAAGTCACTCCAATCGGCCTCAGTGAATTCAGCGGTGTCCATTTCGCGAGCGTAACTCATGGTAACGAATGACGATGTGATCACCAGCCGTTTAACCTTCGCTTCATGTGCTGCTCGCAACCCTCGTAGTGTGCCAGATCTGGCGATGCCGATGGTGTCAATATTGCCATCCTTTTGTCCAACGGAAAATGGAGAGGCGACATGTAGCACGTAGGAGCTACCGGCGGCGGCATCATCCCAACCGGGATCGGCACTCAAATCTGCCTCGATGAAGGAAAGAGAAGCGCCAATTGATGATGCGCCCATCTGCTCGAGTGTACGACGAACTTCTGGTTCGCGTGTCAGCGAGCGTACAGTGCATCTAACCCGGTATCCAAGATCGAGCAGCTGCAAAATACAGTACATACCGAGGAAGCCGGAACCTCCCGTAACCAGCACTTGTTGGGATTGCGTAGAACGTTTGAGAGGTCTGATCATCGGCATCTGAAGTTGCGGGATCTCCATCGCAGTTTGAGCACTGATTCGATAGCCGACCACGCCCTTTCCCGATACCTTGGTCCTCTCCCCGGAAAAGTACAATCTCATATAGCTGGAAGACATGCTGCCCGACGACTATGCAGAGTGGGTCAAACCACGTCCACCTCCTCCCCATCTGAGAGCAAACCGACCGGCGCTACTTCCTCAAGCTGATCAAATGCAGGCGCGCCGAATCATCGCACCGCGCGCGGGCGCAAAGCGGCTGGAATGCTTGGACCGCTTCAAATGCCCGCACTCAATCGCTTTTCCGGACCTTCGCGTAACGACAGTTCGGTTCGAGCCATGATAGGCTTTGCGCCTCGAGAATGGTGGCGTCATCGCGCGGCGAACGGCCTTCTTGCGTATCCGGCGAAGGGGTGACAAACTGGGCAGTCGGACTTTTTGAGAGGGTGACGATGGCGTTGGGGGGGCCCGCGGATGGCAAGCGCAGGCGCTTTGCTCGACACAACACGGCCGCCCGTCAGGCGATGAATCTTAGTGCCAGCGGGGTAGTTGGAGCGTTAGCATGCCTGGTCATCGGGCAAGTTTCCGTTCACTTGAACCCGGCGGGTGCTCCCGCAATAGCGGTTGGCGATGCATATTCTCGCCATCGTGATTGTGTTCGCTGTGCGCGAACCGTTCCGTTTGCCATCTTGCAGCACTTCTCGCCCACTCGCCAAGATGATTGCCGTTGGCTGCGTCCTCGTTCTCGCAGCCGCTCTTTATGTCATCGCGCTGGCAGACTTCCCCCACAGGGTTGATGGAGATGCAGCGGCGCAGGCGAACAACGCTATGGAATTTTTGGTGGGAAACGGTCGTCACTACGGGGGCGGCAACGTGGTGGAAGAGACGGCCGAGATCGATGACGGACATCTCGATCTCTATAGCTTGGAAATGACGAACCTCTGGAAACTGGCGCTGATGCTCCGCTCCTTCCGTTCTGGAACGCATGGCGCCTGGCGAGAGGTTCGGACGGCTAGGTGCGTCGAGTTCGACATCGAGACGGAGAAGCCGATGCCGGTCAACACCGATGGTGAGATCGTCACCTCGACACCAGCTCATTTCAAGGTCCACGCAAAGGCGATCTCGGTCTTTGCGCCTCCGCCCGTGGGCATTCGACGTCGCACAGAAGGAGCATTCGGTGCGGACCTTAGATTTGTCGGGCGACCATCCCGGTGTCAAGGCTGCGCAATAGCTCGTCCGGCCGCCGAGGCATGCATGATTATCGTGTTCTCGACGCGCTTCAAAGGCGCCTTCCACGCACCGCGGGTATTCTCCAAACGCTCGCTTAGAAGCAGGGCCAAAGATTTGTTGCCCTTCGCCGCTCGAATATTAGCAACCTCTTGACGATCGCCAGCCGCGCTCCAGAATCCCTCACATGGTGCGGGAACAGACTGGCATCGGCTTTGGCCACGAGGTGACGATAGGCGTCACCCATCTGGAACTGCTCGACGACCGTCGGGCCAGCGTCAGCGTTGCGACCTACAACTTCCTCTTCTCGATCGACACGCCGAAGAAGGCAAAGGCGCCGGACAAGTTGAACCTCATCGGCCACGCCACGGCGGTCGATTATGAAGCTGGCAAGGCCACGGTCGGCGGTTTGGTCACAGTCGAAGCGGGCTCCCATCAGGGGGTGGAAACTCGCCGCGCCGGTGCTCCGCGATGAGAAAATCCGGGACTGACAATCTCGTCCCGGCCATCAAGAGCCCCGGCGATGCGCCGTCGATGAAGGGCGCAGAGCAGTTCGAGATTTTCCCCGACTACGGCCCGACGATCAACAAGCGCCACATGGTAGCGGCAGCGGTCGTGACAGTCCCGCTCCTGTTCGGTTTCACTGGCCTTGCTATTCGTTATGCCGCTGTTGCTTCAACGTTGGCGGAACCAGGCTTCGAGTCTTATGCTCGTGCGCTCTGCCGATGGGATTGCCACTGGTATCTGGATATTTCCGAACGCGGCTACGAGCGCTTTCCCATCCCAAACCAAAGCAACGTCGGACGATGGGGCTTCTTTCCATTCTATCCGATGCTGGTAGCGGTGATCCGGGCGATTTTCCCCTTCGCCACGATACTGGTCGCGACGATCACTTCGATTGCATGCAGCTACACCGCGTGTCTGGTGGCATGGCCGCTGCTGGAGAAGAACATGCGGGCCTATGTACTGTACTGCGCTTTTCTGCTTAGCGGCCCGTTATCCTTCCACTTCACAACTTTCCTTTCCGAATCTCTTTTCGTGCTCCTGACCTCGATTGTCTTCCTGGCACTCAAACGTTCCAGCTATCCCGTCGCTGGCATCTCGTCAGCGCTCCTCTCGGCAACGAGGCTCGTTGGGGTCCTCGTCGTCTTTGCGACCGTCATTCAAATGTTCCAGCAGCATCGCGAACGGGGCGGCTCACCACTCTCCTTTCCGCGTTGGGTGCTCGGTCGACCGGATCTGCTCGTCGCTATCTTTATCTCGCCTGCCGGCTTGTTTGCCTACATCCTGTTTTTGTATGTCACTGTCGGCGACGGCTTTGCATTTCTGCACGTCCAACGCGCCTTTGGACGAGTGGCTGGGAACCCGCTCCTGTTTCTATGGGACGGACTCTCAGCATTTCCCAAGACCGGGTGGCTGCCCACGGCGCCGCAATGGAGTGCGCTCGCAGCGATCATCGGGCTGGCGCTATCAGTCGTGCTGGTGGCTCGCAAGCAATATGGCGCTGGGGTCTTCTGCGCGATCTGCATTCTCGTGCCATTGATAACGAATCTGGCCTCCATGGTCAGATACGTCATTGGGCTGGCGCCTCTGATAATGTTGATGGCCGTCCTGTTGTCGGCGTCGAAACTGACCTGGCTGGCCGCTTTGGTTCTCTTCCTGGTCGCCTGCTATTTCATGACGGTGGCATGGATTGGGGGCTACCTTGCTTTGGTCTGACACCCTCAACCCCCATGGACGCGCTATCTCGCTTGGCGCTTACGCGCTCGCCGCGGTTCTGGCCGTGTCCGAACTCGCCATCCTTGCGCTGGCCCTCCATCCGAATGTCCACGCCGACTATCGTGCCTATTACATCGACCGCACGACGACATGCCTCAACCGCGATGCCATTGGCAGCTACTCACTCGGCCAGACAGTGTCCTTCCGGTCCGATGGCGCCAAACGGGTAGCCGGCATGAAAGTTTGTGGCTGGTCGGGGCCGGTAGCCGACGGCACGCATTCGCTGGGCGAGACCTCGCGGCTTCGCCTGCAGATACCGCCACTTCGCGACGGCCTTAAGGCAACGCTACAAATGGCCGCTGTCATTCGTCCGCCACAGATGACGCAGAGGGTGATAATCTCGGTGCATGGCGTGTCCGTGCATAAGGTCACACTGTCGGGCAAGCAACCGATAACCGTCTCGTTCGTCATTCCGCACGCAGCTTTTTCGGACGCCAGCACGTTCGAAATGACCTTTGACTATCTTGACGGGATCCCGCCCAGCCAGGCCGCCAGCGACATTTATAAGCGCTCCATCAAATTGGTGTCGTTTCGACTGGACGCCATTTAGAGCATTATTGCCTCTGGCGGGAGCGATTGCCGTGCCGACCGGGAATGCGTCCGGCAAAAACCCACCGGTCAAGCACGAAGAAATTGATGCCGGGGACAAGCAAGCACGTAATCAGCACGGGAATGATGAGCGGCAAGCCCAGCTTTACCGTCAGCAACGCCGGCGCCCCATAGGCAATGGCCAAGCCTGTTGCCGCCAGCAGGAGAAAACGCGGAGCTTCAGTTCGATGCGATCGGCCCGACACGAACGTCAGGGATTTGTGAGCCAGATACGAAAACAGGGTGGCTGCGGCATATGCCCCAAGCGAGGCATGGATGGGCGTTAAACCGAGCCATTCCGATTTGGAAAAAACAGCAACCAAAGCGGCATACAGAAGTGTGGCAGCGATGCCGACCAGGCCGAAGCGTGCCAGTAGCTTCAGGGCGTCGTCGCCGGCAGGCCGATGCTCATGCATGCGCACTACACGCATACTGTGCCCCCAGCGGCAGGGGGGCGAGCGCGCGCTCGACTTTTCGGGCCAAGGGCCCGCCCGACGGCAGCAGCAGGAAGTGCTCGGATCGGATGTTGCTGAAGCCTGCTTCTTGAAGGAGGGACGCTGTTTTGGCTGCGCTGAGCAGCACCGCGTCATGGTCGAAGGGACACCGGAACACAGCCAGACGCGTCAGCGGATTATAGGGATTGTGCTCGATGATGCAGGCGGCACCGCCTGGGCGTACGACGCGCCGCATCTCGCGAACGAACCCGAGCCAGGAAGCGGGCGGAACATGATGGACGACGCAGCTGGCGAAGGCCAGATCGAAGACGCCATTGTCGTATGGCAGGTTCGGCGTGGTGCAGACCGTGTAGGTGACGCTCGGATTCTCCTGGCTGGCACGCAAGATGGATTCCTGCGAGATGTCACAGCCCTCCAGGCACTCGAAGGCGCCTTTGAGATAGGGATGGAGCACACCTACGCCGCAGCCGACATCAAGCACCCGCAAATCCGGGCCGGCATGACGAAGCCCCCGCTCGACCACAACGCGTCGCAGCAACTCGGCCTTCGCCATGAGAAAGAAGTCGTGCTTAAGCCCTGAAAAGCGGATCGATCCCTGGACCGTCTCACCATAATTGAATCTATAGCTGTCGAAGGGTTCGGACATTGGCCGGGACTCCAAGCCGGGATTTTCGAGGCGAGCGGCGGCTCTTGCCCGGGACGGCTGGCATCGGCCGGTCGAAGCCGGTGAGGCGATCGATCACGTAAAGCGGGCGCCGTTTTACTTCGGCGTGGATGCTGCCGACATACAATCCGACAACGCCGGTCATGAAGAGGTTGATGCCGCACAGGAGCGACACGATCATCACGGTGGATGTCCAGCCGGCAACAATGCCTGTTTCAAAGGCCCAGGCGTAGATGGCGTAGGCACCGAAGGCTACGGCCAGCGCAGAAATGGCCAAGCCACCCCAGAGCGCCAGGCGCAGCGGCTGCTCCGAGAAGCTGACGATGGCGTGCGCAGCAAGATGCACCATCTTCCAGAATGGGTATTTGGTCTGGCCATGGGTTCGTGCCGGGCGCTCGAAAGGCAC
>NZ_RZOM01000204.1:0-7058 GCF_003999175.1 Mesorhizobium sp. M7A.F.Ca.ET.027.03.2.1
GAAGAGCCCAAGAAGAAGGCCGCGCCGAAGAAGAAGGCCGCCGAATAACACCAGCGCTCCGCTGAAACAGGAAGGCCGCCCTCGAGGCGGCCTTTTTCGTTGCCAAACTGCAACAGCCGCCATGCTTCGCGAGCGGCGGCCTGTGGCGACCAAGCTTTGATCATTATCTGCGCTTCTATTGCAAGCCGCTTGGTTGTTGGAGGGCGTGTTGAGACTGTTCGTCGAATTGGGACACGCTTCGGCAATCGCGCTGGTCCTTGTCTCGGCCTGCGGCATTGCCCAGGCCGGCACGGTGTCTGACAACTGGCGCTTCGGCACGAGTGAAGACGGCCTCGTCACGGCCTCGCTCTATGCCACCAACAAGCTGATCACCGGCGGCGGTGCCTTGAGCTACAGCCCGATCCTGACGATTGCCTGCCGGGCAAACGGCGAGCCGCATTGGACTGAATGGCTGCAACTGAACGACACTGTTTCGGCCAGCCGCAAGATCACCATGTCGATCACGGTCGATCAGGAGAGCAAGTTCGATGAAAGCTGGTCGGTCGGGCCGCGCGGCCGGATGCTGGTGCGCGATGGCGCCGATGGCATCAGGCGCCTTGTCGCCGCGAACCGGCTCCAGCTTTCGTGGCGGTTCGGGCTGCTGGCGGGGCGCGGCGAGGCCGATTTCGACCTCGCCGGGTTCGGCGAAGCGGTCAATCAGGTAGCCGGCAGCTGCAACACGGATGTACCTTGAGCCACTGTAGGCCACCTAAACCTTGTACGGTCGACCTCTTCTACCCGCCGGCCAGACTCTGTGGTATATAGGTGCCGTAATTCCATTTGGGGGGAGAAGCGGATAATCTGTTCCGCCGTGCAAGGCCTATTGCTGGTGTGATCGGCACGCGCGGATCGTCTCGGGCACATTTGACGATCAGGGAGGAAAGTCATGCGCTTAGTCGCGTTTTTCGCCGTCATCTCTGTTGCAACCTTCGTCGCCGGTCCATCGCAGCCTCAGGATGCTGCTGCTGGCGAGAAGGTCTTCGCCAAATGCAAGGCCTGCCACATCGTGGAGGAGGACAAGAACAAGATCGGTCCATCGCTGCACGGCGTCATCGGCCGCACCGCGGGGACGCATCCAGATTTCAAATATTCCGATGCCATGATTGCGGCCGGCAAATCCGGCCTCAAATGGGATGAATCAACACTGACGACCTATCTTCACGATCCCAAGGCCATGGTAAAAGGGTCCAAGATGGCGTTTGCCGGCCTCAAGAACGATGCGGACGTGGCCAACGTCATTGCCTATCTGAAAACGTTCTCCAAGTGACCTGACACCTCCGTCCTGCGTTTAACCTCTTGTTTTACTGTGATCTTATCCGAGCTAGGGCAGCGTAAGCAAAGACCGGTTTTCAGTTTTCGCTCGCGCCTTTAGTTCGGATCATGGCCCAGGTGCTTCCATCAGAGATGTCGACTAGGGAAAACCGCCTCAAGGATACCGACATCCGCCTCTCGGAAGCGACTGCGGGTGATTTCTTCGCGCTTTTAAAGCCGCGGGTCATGGCGCTTGCTGTATTCACTGCGTTCGTTGGCCTGATGGCGGCGCCCGGTGCGATGAATCCGGTCATCGCCGTGATTGCAATCGGTGCGATTGCGATCGGAGCAGGAGCGGCCGGGGCTCTCAACATGTGGTACGACGCCGACATCGACGCGCTGATGTCGCGCACATCAAAGCGGCCGGTTCCGTCAGGCCGCGTCACGCCGGGTGAAGCCCTCGGCTTCGGCCTGGTGCTTTCCGCACTTTCGGTCATCACGCTCGGCGTGCTGGTGGGCTGGCTTGCCGCATCGCTGCTGGCCTTCACCATCTTCTTCTACATTGTCATCTATACGATGTGGCTGAAGCGCTCGACGCCGCAGAACATCGTCATCGGCGGCGCGGCGGGTGCCCTTCCTCCTGTCATCGGCTGGGCGGCCGCCACTGGCGCGATCGGCGTTGAAAGCTTCATCCTGTTTCTGATCATCTTTCTGTGGACGCCGCCGCATTTCTGGGCACTCGCGCTGTTCAAGGTCGGCGACTACGCCGCTGCGGGTATCCCGATGATGCCGAACGTGGTTGGCTTGGCCTCGACCAGAAAACAGATATTCGCCTATTCGCTGCTCCTGGCGCCAATCGGCGTGCTGCCCTGGGCGTTCGGATTCGCGAGTGGGTTCTATGGAATTGTTTCGACTGCATTGGGCGCGGGTTTCATCTGGCACGCCTGGAAGGTCCTGATCGCTCCCGAAGAGGAGATGAAGCCTGCAAAGGCGCTGTTTGCCTTCTCGATTTTCTATCTTTTCGCGATCTTTGCCATACTGCTTGCCGATACGATCGCGATGCGAGCGTCCACGTCAACTGGAGTTGACGGCAAGACCGCTGTTAACGGAATACTGGTCGGATGAGGCAGCCAGTCTGTACTGCCGAATTGAAGGCGTTGCGGACCAGAATCGGCTCGAACATCACGAAGGAATCGCACAGAATCCCAGAATAAGCAGGGCGACCACGCCGAGGCCGAGTATGAGAAGCGTCCTTCCATCCATGACCTTCACCTTTGAACCCGAGAATATCGAAAAAAGACCACCAGAGCTAGCCGAACCGCCGGGACCCTTCTGACAAAGGGCGACAAGTCTCTGGCAAGAGAGTATGTTGATTGCGGTGCAGGTCGCGGTTTTGCGTGGCCACGCAAACGGCAGCACCGCGAAGCCGCGACCTTACCGGACCTGGTCTGGAGGAATGGTCATGGCTAGCTTTCATGTGATAGCAGGCGCCAGCGAGACGCTGGAACATACCAAAATTCGAAAAATCGGTGTTTCCGACCTTTTCGACGCGCTCAGGCGGGGCGTCGACGATTTCATGGTCAAACCGTCACATATCGTTTTTCTCTGTCTGATCTATCCGCTCGTGGGTGTCGTGCTCGCCGCCTGGACTTCGGGCGCCAATGCGTTGCCGTTGCTGTTTCCGCTGGTCTCCGGTTTCGCCTTGATTGGCCCATTCGCGGCGATAGGCCTCTATGAAATCAGCCGCAGACGGGAAGCCGGCGTGGACTCCTCCTGGAGGCATGCTTTCGAGGTCAGGAATTCTCCGGCGCTGCCGGCCATTGCCGCGGTCGGCATCATGCTGTTTGCAATCTTCATCACCTGGCTTTTGACCGCGCAGATGTTCTACCAATACCTTTTCGGCCCGGCTCCGCCTGAATCGATATCCGGCTTCATCAATGAAATATTTGCCACCGGACGTGGCTGGACGCTGATTATCCTGGGGCACGCCATAGGCTTGGTCTTCGCTGTGGTGGTGTTGTGCACAACGGTCGTCGCCTTCCCATTGTTGCTCGACCGGGACGTCGGCGCCTACGAAGCCATCCACACCTCGGTGCGTGTGGTGCTGGCGAACCCGATCACCATGGCCGTGTGGGGCCTGATCGTCGCCGTCGCCCTGATTATCGGCTCGCTGCCGGTGTTCGTCGGGCTGGCTGTCGTGTTGCCGATCCTCGGTCACGCCACCTGGCATGTCTACCGCAAGGTCGTGGAGCCGCCCGCAAGGCCGGCGGTTTGAGCAAAGTCTCCTCGCCGCACAGGCGAGGGGGCGGTTCTGATCGAAACTGTCAGTAAGCCGGGTGACTGAAGCGAGCCTGGTGTGCGCACATGATCAGGTTACGGAAATCCGCGCCACTGACATGCACCAGCGTTCTATGGTCGCCGCCTTCGAAGTAGACGTCGGCGGCATCGGCGAGGCTTTCTTTGACAATCACCGCGTACATCATAGGCAGCGCCGATCGGCGGAATGGCGCCGGTGTCGCAATCATCGAAGAGCGAAACCACCTCGTCTTCGGAGGCGAGTCCGAGACGCTTGTCCATGACATCTTGCAACCTGCCAAGTTCGATCCTGTGGGTGCTCGGAACCACGGCCAGCGTATAGCCAAGCTCGTGGTGAACGACCACGGATTTCGCCAGGATGCTGCCGGGCACATGCGCGGCTATTGCCGACTGCCGGCTTGTTGAAGTGCGATGATGGGCGACGGTGTCGTAGGAAATTCCCTTGCCGTCGATGAAATCCCTTAATCTGTTTGCGATCGTCATCTTGGCCTCCCTTGCCAGACTTCGCGACGCGCGTAGAACGAGAGAAGTCATTCTGCCGATGTCGCTTCCGATATCTGGAAAATGGACCAGCCGCCCGTTGTTTCAAGGCAACCGAACGGCAAGCAGCATCGTCGCACAACTGAAGTCGGGGCAGATGGATCTCACCCAGCTCTTGATTCAGGGCCCGTCTCCGAAAAACACCAACCGGGTGAAAAGCGTGTAATCCGCTTCGAAGACCATCATTGCCACGAACACAAGCACCAGTATCGGCGGCAGGATGATCGCATAGGTCAGCGCCAGCCGCTCCCAAGCCATGTGCATGAAGAAGGCGACGATCAGGCCCGCCTTGAGCATCATGAAGATCAGGATCAGCGACCATCTGAGATAGCCGTGGAGGCCGAAATAATCGACCATGTAGGAACAGGCGCTTAGGATGAACAGCCATGCCCAGACCACCAGATAGAGTTTGATCGGGTGTTCCTGATGGACCTCGGCATGGGGGGCAGCCGTCCGAGCTTCATGGGCGTGACCAGCGCCAAGTCCGTGTTGTCCGAGGCCGTTTGCGGTTGCTTCAGCCATATCTGCCTCTCACCAAAGATAGAAGAAAGCGAAAATGAACACCCAGACCAGGTCGACGAAGTGCCAGTAGAGCCCCATGATCTCGACGCTCTCGTAGTGACCCCTGCGGCTGGTGAAGAAGCCGCGCCGTCCGGTGTCGTAGTCTCCGCGCCAGACCTTGCGCGCCACGATGAGCAGGAAGATTACCCCGATCGTCACATGGGTGCCGTGGAAACCGGTGATCATGAAGAAAGACGAACCGAATTGTGCGGCGCCCCAGGGGTTGCCCCAGGGCCGCACCCCCTCAGTGATCAGCTTGGTCCATTCGAAGGCTTGCATGCCGACAAAGGTCGCGCCGAGTGCCGCGGTCAGAAGCATCAGAATTGCCGTCTTCCGGCGGTCGCGGCGATAGCCGAAATTGACCGCCATGGCCATCGTGCCGCTGCTCGAGATCAGCACGAAGGTCATGATGGCGATCAGGATTAGCGGAACATTCGAGCCGCCTATGTGCAGCGCAAAGACCTCGCTCGGGTTGGGCCACGGCACGCGCGTCGAAATACGCGCGGTCATGTAGGAGAGCAGGAAACAGCCGAAGATGAAGGTGTCGCTGAGCAGGAAGATCCACATCATGGCCTTCCCCCAGGACACGTTCTTGAACGCCCGCTGATCCGAGGACCAGTCGGCGGCAATGCCTTGCCAACCCGCTGGCCGGGGCGTCGTTTGGCTGATATGCGTCATTGTCGTCTCGGACATCCGCTTGATCCCTTAGGTCAGCAATTGTCGGCAAATGTCTATGAACGTAGCGCCCCAGCCGGCAAGCAGGGCGAATATGGCGAGCCAGACGAAAAGCAGGAAATGCCAGTACATGGCGCACAGCTCGACGCCGAGGCGAAGCCGTTCCGGCCGCGCTCCATTCCAGGCGCCGGCAGTCGTTCTGCCGAGACCGACCAGCCCGCCGAGTATGTGCAGGCCATGCATGCCGGTGATTAGGTAGAAGAAGCTGTTGGCCGGATTGGAGCTCAGCAGATAGCCGTCTTCGGCCAACTGCCGCCATGCCACCAACTGCCCGACCAGGAAGGCAAGCGCCGTGAGCCCGGCTGTGGCGAGGCCGAGTCTGACCATATCGCTCTGCCGCTTGCGCGCGGCGGCCGAGGCGCATTGCAGCGCGACGCTGCTGAGCACCAGCACGCCGGTGTTGAGCCAGAGCAGGCGCGGCAGCGGCAGCGGCTGCCAGTCCGACAGCGCCATGCGCATGAAGTAGGCGCTGGTGAACAGCGCGAACAGGCAGCCTACAACGGCGAGGAAGACACCGAGGCCGATCTTAGCCGTCGGCAGCGCCGAGCGGTCGAGGGCGACAAAATCCTCGGCCATGCCTTGCTCGAGCCATGGCTTCGACATCAGCCGCTGATGGGAAAGCCACCATCCGACAAAGGCGACGACCACCAGCAGGAAGACCAGGATGACGCTCATGCCGGCTCCTTGTAGGTGCCGAAGGAGCCTGGCACGTTCTGCGGAATGAAATCCTCCTTGGCGCCCGGCACGCTGTAGTCATAGGCCCAGCGATAGACGATCGGCAGATCCTTGCCGAAATTGCCGTGGGCCGGCGGGGTTTCGGACGTCTGCCATTCGAGCGTCGTGGCGCGCCAGGGATTGCCGCCGGCCTCACGGCCGTGACGGATGCTCCAGATCAGGTTGAACAGGAACACGATCTGGGCAAAGCCGACGATGAACGCCATGATGCTGATGAAGGAGTTCAGGTGGTGGGCCGATTCCGTCATGATCGTCATGTCGGTCAGTTCGGCATAGCGCCGTGGCAGGCCCACTAGGCCAAGATAGTGCATGGGGAAGAAGATCAGATAGGCGCCGAGGAACGTGACCCAGAAGTGGAACTGGCCGAGCGTCTCATTCAGCATCCGACCGGTTACCTTGGGGTACCAGTGGTAGATTGCGCCGAAAATCACGAGGATTGGAGCGACGCCCATGACCATATGGAAATGCGCAACCACGAACATCGTGTCCGACAATGGAACGTCGACGACGACGTTGCCAAGAAACAGGCCGGTCAAGCCGCCGTTGACGAAGGTGACGATGAAGGCCAGGGCAAAGAGCATCGGTATGGTGAGATGGATGTCGCCGCGCCACAGCGTCAGCACCCAATTGTAGACCTTGATGGCGGTCGGCACGGCGATGATCAATGTCGTGGTGGCGAAGAAGAAGCCGAAATAGGGGTGCATGCCGCTGACATACATGTGGTGAGCCCAGACCACGAAGCTCAGCGCGCCGATGCCGACGATCGCCCAGACCATCATCCGGTAGCCGAAGATGTTCTTGCGCGCATGGGTGCTGATCAGGTCGGAGACGATGCCGAAGGCCGGCAGTGCCACGATGTAGGCCTCGGGGTGACCGAAGAA
>NZ_RZOM01000205.1:0-7054 GCF_003999175.1 Mesorhizobium sp. M7A.F.Ca.ET.027.03.2.1
AGCCGACACCGGCCAAGCCGGCGCCAACCCCGCCACCGCAGGACAAGACCGCAGCCATCGATCCGACGCCCGACGCCGTCGCTGAAGCCATAGCGCAGGAGCCGCCCGCCGAGGCGACGCAGCTGCCGGATTCCGCGCCCGCGCCGGAAGCGCGGCCGAAGCCGCAGCCGGCGCAGGCCGAAAGCGCCAAGGCGCCGGAACGCAAGAACGCCGACAAGCCGGTCAAGGAAGCGTCGTCGAAGCCGAAGTCCGACGACAAGCAATTCAACGCCGACGAGATCTCCGCGCTCCTCGACAAGCAGAAACCATCCGGCGGTGGCGCCAAGCGCTCGACCCAGCAGGCGTCGCTCGGCGGCGACAAGGATCAGGGCCAGAAGCTTTCCAGGTCCGAAATGGGTGCCCTGGAAAGCCAGCTTGGCGGCTGCTGGACCCTTCCCGCGGGCCTTGAAGGTTCCGAGAACTTCGTCGTCGTGGTGCGGTTCAACCTGGATGCCTCCGGCAAGCTGGACGGACGTCCGGCGGTCGAAACGTCGAGCGGAAACCGCCAGTTCGACGAAAGTGCCGTTCGTGCGGTGCAAAAATGCGATGTCACCGGCCTGCAGGTTCCCGCCGGCAAGCAGGATATCTGGGCCGACGTCCGCGTCACCTTCGATCCAAGGGAGATGCTGGGCCTCTAAGGCGGCCCGCGTATCCGAAAATCAGTACGAGAAGCGAGAAGACATGAAATCAATCCTCAAGCCGCTCCTGATGGTCGCAGCAATGGCGATGGGCATGACCGCTGCCAGCACGTTGCCGGCGCTGGCGCTGGTCGAGCTCAACGTCAACAAGGGCAACGTCGAGCCGCTGCCGATCGCCATCACGGATTTCCAGGGCGGCGACGCGCTTGGGGCGCAGATTTCGCAGATCGTCACCGCCGATTTGAAGCGTTCGGGTCTGTTCGCTCCGATCGACAAGAGCGCCTTTATCGAGAAGATCACCAACCCCGATGCAGCACCGCGCTTCGATGACTGGAAGGTGATCAACGCGCAGGCGCTGGTCACCGGCAGCGTCAGCAAGGAAGCCGACGGCCGCATCCGCGCCCAGTACCGGTTGTGGGATACCTTTGCCGGCCAGCAGATGGCTGGCGAGCAGTTCTTCGCCAACGACGCCAATCAGCGGCGTGTCGCCCACATCATCGCCGACGCCATCTATGAGCGGCTGACCGGCGAAAAAGGCTATTTCGACACCCGCGTCGTCTTCATCGACGAATCCGGCGCCAAGAATGCGCGCAAGAAGCGCCTCGCGATCATGGACCAGGACGGCGCCAATGTGCGCTATCTCTCGGACGGCAGGTCGATCGTGCTGACGCCGCGTTTCTCGCCGAACCGGCAGGAAATCACCTACATGTCCTATGAAAGCGGCCAGCCGCGGGTCTACCTGCTGCAGATCGAAACGGGGCAGCGCGAACTGGTCGGCAATTTCCCCGGCATGACCTTTGCGCCGCGCTTTTCGCCCGACGGCCAGAAGGTGATCATGAGCCTGCTGCGCGACGACGGCAATTCCAACATCTTCGCCATGGACCTGCGCAGCCGCTCGACGACGAGGCTGACCAACTCGACCGCCATCGACACCTCGCCGTCTTATTCGCCCGACGGCAGCAAGGTGGTGTTCACCTCCGACCGGGGCGGCCGTGCGCAGATCTACTCGATGGGCGCCGACGGTTCGGGCCAGACCCGCATCTCCTTCGGCGACGGCGTCTATTCGACGCCGGTCTGGTCGCCGCGCGGCGACCTGATTGCCTTCACCAAGCAGACCGGCGGCGAATTCCAGATCGGCGTCATGAAGACCGACGGCTCGGGCGAGCGCATCCTGTCCTCCGGCTTCCAGCAGGAGGGGCCGACCTGGGCGCCGAATGGCCGCGTGCTGATGTTCTTCCGCGATTCCGCCGGTGGGCCCAAACTGGTTTCGGTCGATCTGACCGGACGCAACGAGCAATCGATCCCGACGGCGAACTTCGCTTCGGACCCGGCCTGGTCGCCGCTGCTTGAATAGAGGAATTGAGGAACTGGGGAATTGAAGAACTGAAGAATGGAGAAGGCGGGCGGCTACATTAATCGCGCGAAGGATCTAGAGGTATATAAGCGCGCTTATGTGGTTTCTCTTGACGTCCATAAAGCTACGCTCGCTTTCCCCAAAATGGAGCAATACGCGCTGGCTGATCAGTTGCGTCGCTCCAGCAAAGGAATCTGCGCCAATTTGGCTGAGGGATTTGCCAAGCAGACTCACTCCAAACCCGAATTCGCGCGGTTCATTTCGATGGCAATGGGGTCATGCAGCGAGGTGGAGACGTGGATTTCCTATGCGTTCGACCTTGGATACACCAGCCAGGCACAACACGACGATTGGCTGCGATCCTATGCCCATATCTACGGCATGCTGATCAATCCGAGAGAAAAGCTGAAGTGAATTCTCTCTTCAGTTCCTCAATTCCCCAACTCTTCAATTCCTCATTTCCATCTCTTTGTCGCGTTTTGGCCGTATTTACGCCTAGGGTCCGCGTGAAATGTGGCTTCAGGCAACGGGCTGCGGACGGGCAGCTTAAAGCAAAATTAACCGTGTTTCTTGAATGCCGGTTAACCCAAACGTGGTTACTGGGTGATCAACGAAATCACTCAAAATAGATCACTCGAAATACGAAGGAGAGGCGGCATGGGCCGTATTGCAGCACTTACCAGAAACCCGGTCATGATCGCGCTGGTGGCGATGCTCGCCATCGCAGGTTGCGCCTCGAAGAAGACGCCGAACAACGCGGCCGATCTTGGCCTTAACGGCGCCGGCGCCGCAACACCCGGATCGGCGCAGGACTTCACCGTCAACATTGGCGACCGCATCTTCTTCGATACGGACTCGACCTCGATCCGTGCCGACGCGCAGACGACGCTCTCGCGCCAGGCGCAGTGGCTGAACCAGTACAAGCAGTATGCCATCGTCGTCGAAGGCCATGCCGACGAACGCGGAACGCGCGAATACAATTTGGCGCTCGGCGCCCGCCGCGCCGCCGCCACCCGCGACTTCCTCGTTGCCAAGGGCGTTTCGGCCAGCCGTCTCAAGACCATTTCCTACGGCAAGGAACGTCCGGTCGCGGTGTGCGACGACATCTCCTGCTGGTCGCAGAACCGCCGCGCGGTCACCACGCTTAGCGGCGCTGGCTCCTGAAGCATCACGCAGCCGACCGGCGCGTCAAAGAACACGCGGCCGTCTAGCGTTAAAAATGCAACATACCTGTGCGAAAGGCGGCCTTGGGGCCGCCTTTTTCATATCCGGACGATGCTCGAAACAAAATTTGGCCGAAGTCTCGGCTCCTGCTATGAGCCGAGGGCGCTTGGCTGGTCCCATTCTGGTTGGAAGGCGCGAACAAGCTAACGAAATCACTGCGAGAGGCACATGCATTTGAGATCGGTTCTGAGCGGCACGCTTGCGCTGCTGCTCCTATCAGGCGTCACCGCCCTGGCCAGCGGCACCGGGGCGAGCGGCACGGGGCAATCAACCGACAGCGGCTTTACCTTCCATCTTCCCAGTATCGAATTGCCCAGCCTTTTCGGTCAAAAGAAGAAACCGGACCAGGTTCAGCTGGTGCAATCCGATCCTGCCGCTGTCACCAGCCTGGAAGAGCAGCTGCGGCAGATGAACGGCAAGATCGAGGAACTCAATTTCCAGGTCCTGCAGATGCAGGAGCAGATCCGCAAGCAGCAGGAAGACAATGAATTCCGCTTCCAGCAGCTGGAAGGCGGCGGCACGCAAGGCGGGCAGCCGCCGGCGCAGAAGAAATCGGACGCCACCACCGGCACCGACAACGATGTGGCGGCGGCCCCGGCAATACGGGCGCCGGCCGATGCCGGCGCCGCGCCCGCCAACGATCAATCGGCAGGCGGCAAGACGGTCGAGGACGTCATCGTCGAATCTCCCGACGGCGACCCCGGCAAGGTTATTCCCGGTACGGGAGCGCCGGAAAAGAATTTCGGCACCATCACCGTCGACAAGAATGGCAATGTCATCGATGCCGGCGGCAACACACAATCGACCGCGCCGGCGCAGGACACCGCGCCAGTCGCCGGGGCGCCGCCCAAGGCCGGCAAATCCGATACGGTGGTCGCGGCGTTGCCCGCCACCAACAACCCGGAAGAGCTTTACCGCAACTCCTACCAGTTCATCCTTTCGGGTGACTACGGCACCGCCGAGCAAGGTTTTCGCGACCACATCGCCCGCTTCCCCAAGGATGCGAAGGCGGCGGACGCGCATTACTGGCTGGGTGAGTCATTGCTCGGCCAGCAGAAATACCGCGATGCGGCCGAGACGTTCCTTGCCGCCAGCAAGGACTACCCCAAGGCCAAGAAAGCTCCCGACATGTTGCTGAAGCTCGGCGTGTCGCTGGTCGGCCTCAAGCAGCATGACGTTGCCTGTGCCACCTTCAGCGAGGTCGGCAAGCGCTACCCTGATATTTCCAGTGCGCTCAAGGAACGCGTCAAGCAGGAGAAGGCTCTGGCTGCCTGCTGATCCTTGTCCTACATGTCGTTGTCCTGAAACCGGGATCACTTTTGGGCGACATGCATTATGCTCGACACCGAGCCGGACCTTTCGACTAACCCTCTTTCGCATATCGATTTTACCAGCGGCGCTGTTGCGGCCGTGTCCGGCGGCAGCGACTCGACCGCCCTGCTCCTTCTTCTCAAGCACCATCTCGACTGCACGGCGCCGGCAACCAAGCTGCTGGCGGTAACGATCGACCACGGTTTGCGGTCCGGTTCGGCTGCGGAAGCGCAAACAGTGGCGAAGCTGTGCGCCAGATTCGGAATTTCACACCGCATCCTGACATGGTCGGGCCCCAAGCCATCGACCGGCCTGCCCGCGGCTGCTCGCGAGGTGCGCTACCGGCTGCTGGCCGAGGCGGCACAAGCTGAAGGCATCGGCCTGATCCTCACCGGCCATACCGCCGATGACCAGGCAGAGACGGTGCTGATGCGGCAAGCGCGCGAAGAAGGATTGGCGCGGGACGGGGGCCAAGGCCATGCCGAAATGGCAGGCCGGGGACTTGCCGGCATGGCGCCGGCCACCTTGTATGACTGGCGCGAGTGGATCGTTCGGCCGCTTCTCGGGTTGCGGCGCGAGGCGCTGCGCGACGTCCTGCGGCGTGAGAATGTCGGCTGGGCCGACGACCCCACCAATATCGACGCGGCCTTCGAGCGGCCGCGTGTGCGGGCAGCCCTTGCCGACAGCAACGGTGCGCAGCGCATCGACGATGCACTGGCGCTGGCCGCGCATGAGGGCCGCGCGCGCAGTCAACTCGGCCTCGCCGCCGCAAGTTTGATCGGCGATTTCGCGACCCGGCTGTCCTGCGGGCTCATTCGTCTTGATCCGCTCTTGCTGAACACAGGCGACGAGCGAGCGGCCGTCTATGCGTTGCGTATCCTGCTGGCCATGACCGGCGGAATTGCCTTCCTGCCGGATCAGGCCCGCAGCGAGGCTCTGTTCGGTCGGCTGAGGGCTGGATTTCTTTGCGCCACATTGTCGCGGACGGTTGTCGATTCCCGGCGCTCCGGCATCTTCCTGCGCCGCGAGGCGCGCGGCCTGCCCGCCGCCGCAACCCTTACTGGCAGCACCCTGTGGGATGGCCGCCGGCGCATCACATTGAACGACAGCAGCAGCGCATTGTTGATTGCCCCGCTAGGCACGGCAGCGGCGAAGCGGCTGGCGACGGGCCAAGGAAAAGCCCCGCCGAGCCTGATGCGCGCCGCGCTCGCGGCCGAACCGGCGTTGTGGCACGCCGGGGAATGCCTTGGTTTGCCTGGATATGAACTGAAGTCTGCGATGGTGGAAGTGCGGCCGGTCGTTAGTCCCTTTGCCCGCTTCCTGCCGTCCTTCGACCTGGCGCCGGCGCAGGCCGTCGCCGGGCTGATTGGCGCGGCCCCGGTCCCGCCCTTGCCTTTCAGCGGCCATAGTGCCGGCTGATGGTTGCGCGAAAGCTTAACCCAGACGTGCTGTTATGCTTGGCAAGGGGAGGTGCTCTCCCTATGTTAGGCGCAAGTTTCCTCTCATGACGCGTGTCCGCCCCGCGGACGCCAACGGGACAATTGATGAATCCGAACTATCGCAACCTCGCGCTCTGGGCGATCATAGCGGTCCTGCTCATAGCCCTGTTCAATCTGTTCCAGACGCCGCAGACGCGAGGGGCTTCCAGCGATGTGCCTTATTCGCAGTTCCTGCAGGATGTCGCGGCGGGCCGGGTCAAGACGGTGACCATCGCGGGCGCCCGCATCAGCGGCACCTACACCGACAATGCCAGCGGCTTCCAGACCTATTCGCCCGGCGATCCTTCGCTGGTCTCGCGGCTGCAGGACAAGAACGTCACCATCAATGCGCGGCCTGAAACAGACGGTTCCAATTCGCTGTTCGGCTATTTGATCTCTTGGCTGCCGATGATCCTCATCCTCGGCGTCTGGATCTTCTTCATGCGCCAGATGCAGTCCGGCTCCGGCCGCGCGATGGGCTTTGGCAAGTCGAAGGCCAAGTTGCTCACCGAAGCGCATGGCCGCGTCACCTTCCAGGACGTTGCCGGCGTCGACGAAGCCAAGGAAGATCTGGAAGAGATCGTCGAGTTCCTGCGCGATCCGCAGAAATTCCAGCGGCTCGGCGGCAAGATTCCGCGCGGCGTGCTGCTTGTCGGCCCTCCGGGAACCGGCAAGACGCTGCTCGCCCGCTCGGTTGCCGGCGAAGCCAATGTGCCGTTCTTCACCATTTCCGGTTCGGACTTCGTCGAGATGTTCGTTGGCGTTGGTGCAAGCCGAGTCCGCGACATGTTCGACCAGGCCAAGAAGAACGCACCCTGCATCATCTTCATCGATGAAATCGACGCGGTCGGCCGTCATCGCGGCGCCGGCCTCGGCGGCGGCAACGACGAACGCGAGCAGACGCTGAACCAGCTGCTGGTCGAGATGGACGGCTTCGAATCCAACGAAAGCATCATCCTGATCGCCGCCACCAACCGGCCCGACGTGCTTGACCCCGCCCTGCTCAGGCC
>NZ_RZOM01000206.1:0-7047 GCF_003999175.1 Mesorhizobium sp. M7A.F.Ca.ET.027.03.2.1
GTCGACTCCGCTCAGCGACGTTCCCGCTCTGTTACGGCGGCAAGGAACAAGACTGGTCATCGACCTCGCACGGGCGGTTCTCGTGTTTGGCCCGCTGCTCGCCGGCGCCCAGGCGGGCTGGCAGCCAGTCACCGTCATCTATTTCATGGCCGCCGGCGGCGCGTCGGGTTTCGCTCTGAAAATGGCAGCATCACTGTACCTGTTGACCCACGACCCTCAACCAGCAGGCGCTGCAACGTGCGTCCAACATGAATGTCTCGAGGAAAAAACACCATGAATTCGTCGTCGATTGACAACCTTCAAGCGGCAGTTGCGGTCACCCAGCATGACCGGGCCGATGTCTCATGGTCACGCCCTTTCATCTCGGTCGGGATACCAACCTTTCGTCGACCGGATACGATCCGCAGGGCGATCGACAGCGTCTTGGGCCAGGATTACTCCGATTGGGAGTTGGTCGTGAGCGACGACGAGGGACCGGAGGGCGAGACTTGGGCTATCGTGACCGACTACGCACGGAGCGAACCTCGCATCCGCATTATCGAAAACAGTCGAGGTCGCGGTCAGGTGGAGAACACCAACAACGCTATGCTGGCTTGCTCCGGACGATGGATCAAGTTGCTGCATGACGATGACTGGCTTGCGCCAGGTGCACTCAGGACATTCGCCGAAGTTGCCAAACAGTATCCCTCAGTCGCCTTCATGACGTCAGCCGCAAACATAATCGAGGACAAGCGAGTGCGATTTCGCCAAGTCCCCAAGGAGCAGGAACCGATCTCGCTTTATTCCAGCCAGCAGTGCCTGATGGACCTCTATCTGGTGCGTGCGACACGCTGCCTGGGGATTATTCCATCCACATTGTTGATCAACAGCGACGTCATTCGTGCCGGCTGCTTGATGCGCACGCACAAAGAGATTCCGGCCGGAGTGGATCAACTGTTCTTCGTCGATCTAGCCAGCCATGGGGACATGGTGGCGATAAGCGATCCGCTTACCTTTTACGATGCGACGAACCATCCAAGCATTACAACGTCAAAGAGTTTCCGCGAGGTCGACGAAGTGACCCTCGCCGTCAAGCAGCTTAACTGGAATCTCATCAAGGACCGCAACCATCTCCCGCCTCCCGAGACATTGCTGCGGGCATTGCGGGTTGCTCGTATTCCCATGAGGTTCCACCAGCAGTCCTGGTTGACCACGTTCCTGGACGGGATTCAGATCTTCCGGCCTTCCGTCATGAAGGTGGCGGGCTGGCACGTGCTTAACCACGTGTTTGCAATCCGCCCAAGATTGGGCCGGGTGCGCACACGACGGCGGTAGGGTGAGTCTGGCGGACAAGCACGCCAGCAACAGATTGCGCGCGCACAAGCCTGTTGCGCGCGCGCATGGTACGGCCGTTACCTCACGGCAGGACGCATATGCGCCCAAGAAGAGCTACCAGTTCCGCCTGGCGCCGAGTTTCGGTCTTGGCGAACAGCGACGCCAGCTGTGACCTTATCGTGGTCCGGCTCAAGCGCCGCTTGCGGGCTATCTCCAAAGGGGCATCGCCCTGCGCCAAGCGCAGCGCGAGTTGCGTTTCGGCACTCGTCAGACCAAACATTCTTTGCAGCGTCTGGGGATTTGGCCCGGACCTGTTTTCACGATCCAGCAGCGCCACGATACTCGTCGCGTCAGGCGTTGCTATGCCCTTCTCGTTCAAAACCAAGGGCCTGTCGCCCATGCCGCGGATCACCACCCATGAAAGCGTGCCGGGAAGAAAATTCCCCGGCACGTTTGCGATCAGCCGCCTCAGAGCAACCGACACCTTGCCGGCCGTATCAGCTGCCTCGCCCTCGCGCTCCAAGGTGTTTTGAGCGGCTGAATTCCACTCCATGACCTTCCTGTCGCTGTTCAGGATCAGATAGCCACACCCGATGCGATCAAGCATTCCCACAACAGATGCAAGGCTGCTCTGCTTTGGCTCGACGGCCACGCCGTCGAACCTTTGTGGTGCTTGGTGCCAGGCGGAACCATGGCCACCCTGCGTTCTCAAGGCCGAGACGGGCTTTCCCCCGAAACCTCCATATTGGCGACCAAGAACTCCATCATCTTGCCTACCAACCAATGCCATTTTCTTACCTCCCGCAAAACGGCAACGCCCCCTAGTCAAAAGGAGGTGCCTTAAACATGTCAGTCAGGTCGCTTGGAGAGTTGCGGTCAGATCCGCCCCCGACATCGGACAAAATGCGCGCTACAATCCCGGGGAACAATCCTGCGGTCGGACTAGTCTGTACGCTTTTCGGTCTAATCTCGACGGACTAGTCAGAAGGTTCTAATCTGGCACATGCGTTTGCATTCGCTCAGTTTGCACCCGAACAGCTCAAGCAAGTTGCTAACCCACCTTGCCTCAATGTCGCTCCTGATCGCGACACTTGCAGTGGAGACAGCGCTGCCGGCGTCTCTGGCATACGACATCGGCTTTTTTGAGTTTGTTCCCACCATTATTGCCATCTCATATCTCGAAGATCGCCTGGTCGCCCTTGCGGCAACGTTTGTGATGGCGGCTGTCGGCTTGTTGGCGCGGGATATCCTGAACAATCCAATTGACGTCGAGGTTTGGATTAGGGCCATTCTGCTGCTGGTTGCAGGCGGGATGATCGCCCTGACTTTCCACCGGCAGAGGCAGGACTACCGCACCCTTTTGCAGGTTGCAGAGGCCAGACTCGTGGCCTTGGAGGCAACCGAAAACAGCTATCGCTGGGCATTCGAACGTGCCGCCATTGGCTTTGCCAACATGAGCGAGAACGGAGAGTTGCAACGGTCCAACAAACGTCTTTGTGAGATGACAGGGTATGTCGAGGAGGAGCTTTCGAGTCTGCCGCTCAGGGCACTCGTCCATCCTGACGACAACCACACTTTGGCGGAAGCGTTGACTAGCCTCAAAGACACGACTTCTTTCGGCTCGGAGATCCGTCTCCTGAGAAAGGATGGCACGGTTTTGTGGACAAGATTGGCGCTGTCTTTGGCCGTGCCAGCCGATGCTCTCCCTCAAAGCATCTTTGTAATGGTGGACGATATATCTGGAGAGCGAACCGCCCGCGAGGCACTCCAGGCTCAAAAGGAATGGTTGGACCTGGCACTGTCGTCCAGCCGATTGGGAACGTGGCGTATAGATTTCGAGAGCGGGTCCGTGAATGGCTCAGCCGCGTTCTGGGAAATGATGGGACTGGCACCCGCGCCGAGCCGTCCATTGCAGGAATTGGCCGCGGTCGTTCACCCGGCCGACTTGCCTAATCTGGCGGCCCCGGGAGAGCTTGCATCAGGCGCCAACTATGATGCGGAGATCCGCATCAGGCGAGCTGGCGGGCATATCCGCTGGATTGCTCTTCGGGGCCGGGACGAATTGCGCGACGGTCGTGCACAGCGAATAGGAGTCGCCGCGGATCTCACCGATCGACGCATAACCATTCTGCTGCGGGCTGCGGCGAAGAAGCGAGAGCGGGCCATGCTTGAACAGCGCCATAGGCTCAACAATCTGTTTCCGGTGATCACGGCGCTTGTAAATATGGTCGGTGCCCCCGACAACGATATTGCCCGTTACAAGCAGACACTGATCGAAAAAATCGGCGCACTCCAGGCGACGCATCTGCTTCTTTCACGCGATGGCAGCCTGTCGGCTTCCCTCCGTGACCTCATTGCTCAGGAATTGCAGCCCTATATGGGGACGCACAACATTTCGATCAGTGGACCCGAAGTAAAAATGGCAGAGGGTTCGGCTGAGAGCTTCGCAATGATCGTTCACGAACTTACGACCAATTCCGTGAAGCATGGGGCTCTCGGCACTCCGGCAGGCCGGATCGAGGTCGTGTGGCAATTCGCAGCCCAAGAGCCCGGCGCCGACATAGTGTTCGAATGGTCGGAATCGGGAGAGCGCCGGGTCTCCACCTCGGCTCGGCGTGGCTTTGGGTCGTTGATTATTGGAGCTGACGGTGAACCTATCGTGGGCCACTCTTCCAAGCTCGAGATGCTGGATCACGGACTGAAATATTCGGTCCGGCTGCCGCCAAAAGCAATCGGCGCTAGTTGACGTCTCTGGCGGCCCATGTCTTCAGCAGAACCGCGGCCTCTGTCCGATTTCGTGCCCCAAGTTCGCGCAGGACGGCGGCGGCATGAATCTTCGTCGTCGCTTCTGCAATTTCAAGAGAGCGGGCAATCTCTTTGTTCGAGTAGCCTTCGGCCATCAACCTGAGGACTTCCTTCTGTCTGGACGTAAGCCTGCCCAGATTGTTGACGCTGGTGTTCCTGTGGGGCATTTGCGTGGGAGCCGCGGATGGAAGGCGTACCGACTCCTTGGGCCTTTGTGAAAGAAGTGCCGGAACGTAAATACGGCCGGCCAGGATTTCGTTCACCGCCAGGACCACCTCCTCGTCCGTTTGGGATTTTACGATATAGCCATGAAGCCCAATCGATAGGGCAGTTAGAATCTCGGCGCGTGAATCCGTCCCCGAAACAATTGCAAACCGTGTGTCGGGATGAGCCGGTAAGACGTCGCGAAGATCATCCTGACCCGACAGTCCCGGCATGTTCAGGTCGAGGATGGCGAGATCGACGGGCGCCCGATCTTCAAGCAGGCTTAAGACGGTATCAAAACACGCCGCTTCGAATATTTCCAAGTCTGGCATGCCGGCCATCAATGCCAGTCGCAGCCCACGACGATACAGGCCGTGATCGTCGGCGATGATAATACGATACATGAACCACCCACCTTTTGGCAGCCCCGCATGTGTCCCTAGCTGCCGAAACCTCCGTCTGGATGGACCGTACGGTGACCCAACACAGATCAGCCGCCCGCTGATCCCCCGTATGTCGACGCTCGCCGCCGCCCATCCGCATATTTCAACTTTCTAATATAGCTTACACTCGCACGCATTTCAGGGCCAGATATTGAAGTGTTTTTTTCGTACGAATGGTAGCGATGCCCTTCCGAGAAGGTCGTTACCGGCGCCGGACATGCGCACAGCAGTTGCCAGTCGAGCGGCTACAACTCCCCGGCGCTGATTGATCGCCCTGCCGCGCCATGCCCTGCCGGCTGGAATATTGAAATCAAAAGGCCGGGAAAGTGCCATTCAAATGCACGACGACGCCTTCTCGGGCGCCACTTACCATCGCTGCACTCCGGAGAGGCGAAGCCAACACTGGCGTACCTTCCGGCCGGGTGGGCTGGACCCATCACACCGCGACAGTCGTATCAACAGGAGGACGAGATGAAAGCGGTCATTCAGTGCGGTGGAATGGGAACACGCCTTCGGCCTTTCACATCCATCTTGCCCAAGCCTCTCATGCCGATCGGTGCTCGACCGGTTCTTGAATTGCTTTTGAAGTGGCTGCGACGGAACGGCATTCAGGATGTCTACGTCACGACCGGCTATCTGGGGCACTTGATCCGCACCGTATGCGGAGACGGATCACAGTGGAATCTAAGGATACGCTATACCCAGGAGTTGGAACCTCTCGGCACTATTGGCCCGCTCTCCCTGATCAGGGAGGAACTGGACGAGCCGTTCATTGTTCTCAATGGGGACGTACTTACCGATCTCAGTCTCAGCCGGTTTGTGGCGTCACACCGCACTCATACGGATCCAGTCACCATAGCCACAGCTTCCCGCATCATCAAGATGGACTTCGGCGTCATCGACGAGGTCGGCAATACTGTCCAGGTATTTCGCGAAAAACCGACACTGTCTCATCTGGTAAGTATGGGTATATATTGCATGAATCCAGATGTTTTCCGTTTTATACCTGACGGCATCGCCTTCGGATTCGACGACCTCATGCTGCAGATGATGCAAAACGGCACGAATGTGCACGTCTACAAACATGACGGGCTTTGGCTGGATATCGGACGCGTTGAAGATTTTCAAAACGCACAAACGATTGCCTGGGAAGAGCAGTCCGCATCGATCGAGGTCTCGGCAGCGGCCGCTTGAGGGCTGAACGCCCTGCCGCGCCAACATGAGGAGGTCGTAATGCTCTTGGTCAGCGCTCCTATTCTTGGCTTTCCGGAAAAGGCAGCCCTGGCCAAAGTTGTCGACAGTGGGTGGCTGACGATGGGGGACCAGGTAAGAGCCTTTGAAGAGGCCTTCGCAGCCGTGCATGATGCGGTCGATTGCGTCGCCGTCAGCTCTTGCACCGCCGCCCTGCATCTCATTCTCCATGGACTTGGGATCGGCCCCGGAGACGAAGTGCTGGTTCCCTCGCTGACCTTCGTGGCGACCGCGAATGCAGTGCTGTACGTAGGAGCAACACCGGTATTCGTCGACATAGAGTCGGCCGAAGTGCCACTGATGTCCCTAAGCGACGCGGAAGCCAAGTGCACCGGACGTACCAAGGCTGTCATTCTCGTCCACTTTGCCGGCTATCTTGCCGACCGGGAAGAATGGCAGAGATTTGCCCGTGTGCGAGGACTGCATATCGTCGAGGATGCCGCGCATGCTCCCGGCCTTAAGGAGGTGGGGACTTACGGTGCGGCCGCGGCCTTCAGCTTCTACGGCAACAAGAACATGACCACCGCGGAAGGTGGAGCCGTTATCGCCCGGGATGCACAGCTCCGTGAAGCGATCCGCCAGGCTCGCGGACATGGGATGACCAGTGGCACACATCAGCGGCTGAACAGCCGCACGCCGCAATACGACGTGACGATGCTCGGTTTCAATTATCGCATGGACGAATTGCGCGCCGCTATTGGCTTGGTCCAACTTCAAAATCTGCAGGAATGGAATGAAATCCGGCGCATATTGGTCGTCCTCTATCGGCGTCTGATCGCAGATTACTGCTCCGCTGTGACAGTCCCGTTCGGCAAACCGCGGACCTCGGCCTACCACATCATGCCTGTCCTCCTGCCGCATGACGTCGACCGGCAAACGGTGATCGACCATCTGCGAACGAAGGGGATACAGACCACAATCCACTATACGCCCGTGCACCAGATGACGCTTTATCGCCAAATGTTCACTGAAATCCATTTGCCGAAGACCGAGGACTTCGCGCAGCGGGAGCTGACGATTCCACTACACC
>NZ_RZOM01000207.1:0-7046 GCF_003999175.1 Mesorhizobium sp. M7A.F.Ca.ET.027.03.2.1
CTGGGCGGCGGATGCTGGACGAGATCGCCAAGTTCGCCCGCAGCAAATCGGGTCGCGCCGGCCTGATCGGCGAGAGCGAGAAGTTCTGGCACGATTATGGCCGCGCCGAAGCCCGCTATCGCGCTGCCCGCGCCTTTGTCTTCGAAGCCTGGTGCGACATCGAGGCGACGGTCGAAGCCGGCAACAGCGTATCGACGCGGCAGATCAGCCTTGTCCATCTGGCCAAATCCGAGATTCACGAGGTTGGCGTCGATATCTGCAACTTCGCCTACCGCGCGGGCGGCGGCGCGTCGCTGCGCGCCGGTGTGATCCAGCGCACCTTCCGCGAGATGATGGTGGCGGCCAACCACTTCACGATCGCGCCGTCGATCGTCACCTCGGCCGGTCGCGACATCGGCGGCCTGTGGAGCGATCGCACCTGGCAGTTCTACGACCTGATCGAGAAGAAGTAGTCGCAAGGGCCGGACGGCGGACGCCGTCCGGCCCCTATTTCACGCTGCAGAAGAGAGATGTCGATGAGCTTCCCGCATCCGATGACCAACGCCTTCCGCGAAGCCTTTCGCCACCATCCGGCCGGTGTTGCCGTGATCACGGCCGATCCCGGCGACAGGCCGGTGGCGATGACCGTATCCTCGCTGATCTCGGTAAGTGCCGCGCCGCCGGTCGTCGCCTTCTCGCTCTCGATGAAATCGACTTCGTCCGAGCCTTTGCTGCGGGCCGAGACCATGGTGATCCACCTGCTGCGCTTCACTGATATCGACCTGGCGCAGCTCTGCGCGTCGAGCGGCGCGGAACGCTTCCCTCCGGGAGGCGCCTGGGCGCGGCTGCCCACCGGCGAACCGCGCTATACCGGCGTTTCGACCTGGTTCCGCGCCCGTCGGCTCGGCGTTCTGCCGATTGAGGGCGCGACACTGGTCGCGGCCGAACTCCTTGACGGCGAGGTACAGCCGGACGAGGTCCCCCCGGAGGCGCATTCGCTTGTTTATCTCGACCGTCGCTGGCATCGCCTGCACAAGGAACTGGACGGGGTGGCTGAGCTTCTTGAGTCGTCGCGTTTTCTTTGAACGGCGCCGAAGCGGCGCGGGTTGTCCGGTCGTTGCGCAGGAACTCGCAAAGCCAGTCGAAGCGCGTTCGGCGTCAATCGTACCGTGCTCTCTGGCTCCCAGCGCGGGGTTGAAGGCTATCCGGCCAGTTGGGCACTAGCCGGAACTTCGTCCGCATCGGATGCGGTACGAGGGGATGGCAATTTTCGTCGCAGATGACGTCAGACATATCCGCAAAATATCTCACGTATTGACGTTAACTTAACATGCTACTATGGTCTTTTTACCGCGTCGGATGCGTCCCTTTTGTATCACCGTTGCTCGTTGATTGTCGTCATGCCTGTCATCCCTATCCCAACCTGCAGGTTTGCCTTGCAGCGCCCTTCACCAGTTGCTGAAAGCGGCGGCGCCCATGCCCAGTTTGCTCGGAATCGATAACGGTCTCACGGTCACCAAGGCGGTGATCTTCGATGCCGATGGCACGCAGTTGTCGGTGGCGCGCCGGCGCGTCCCGCAGTCGATGCCCCATGCGCGCTGGGTGGAGCGCGACATGGCAAGGCTATGGCAAGCCACCGCCGATGCCATCCGCGAAGCGATCGCATTGTGCGGCCGGGCCGCCAACGATATCAAGGCGGTGGCGGCGACCGCACACGGCGATGGTCTCTATTTGCTCGACAAGGATCGCCGGCCGCTAGGCCCCGGTATCCTGTCGCTTGACAGCCGCGCCGGCGAGATTGTCGAACAATGGTCGGCGGATGGGGTCTTCCAAAATGCGTTGGCGCGTACCGGACAGGCGCCGCACGTTTCGGCTCCGTCGGCGCTGCTGGCCTGGATCAGAGAGCACGAACCGGCCCGCTATGGCCGCATCGGGCATATACTGGCCTGCAAGGACTGGCTGCGCTTTTGCCTGACCGGCACGATCGGCACCGACCGTACCGAGGCCAGCACCTCATTCACGGATTTCCGCACGCAGGATTACGCGCTGGAAGCGATGCGCATCTTCGAACTGGACGATCTTTTCGACGCGCTGCCGCCGATGGCGCATTCGGCCGAGATCGCCGGCCACGTTACCGCCGAGGCCGCCGATATGACCGGCCTTGCCAAGGGGACACCGGTGGCGAGCGGCCTGCATGACGTAACTGCCTCCGCACTTGGCATGGGCGGCCATGAGGAGGGCGTGCTTGCCATTGTCGCCGGGACCTATTCCATCAACGAAGTGGTCTCTTCGCAACCGCGCGTCGATCCGCGTTGGCTCTGTCGCAACGCCATCGACGCCGGCCGCTGGAACAACATGGCGATCTCGCCGGCCTCGACCGCGAACTACGATTGGTTTCTCGACACGTTCTGCCGCTCGGAACAGGAGAGGGCATCGGTCGGTGGTGGCTCGATCCACGAGGTTTTGGCGGCAGAGATCGACGAGGCGCTTAAAAAGCGGTCGACCATCCTGTTTCATCCTTATCTGTTCGGCTCCCCCTTTGGCGATGTCGCCAGCGGCAGCTTTGTCGGCCTTCATGGCTGGCACAATCGCGGCGATATGCTCAAGGCGGTTCTGGAGGGCATTGCTTTCAATCATCGTACCCATGTCGAAGCCTTGCGCGACGGCTTTGCCATCAGCGAAATCCGCCTGACGGGCGGCGGCTCGCGCAATCCGGCCTTCGTCCAGATGTTTGCCGATGTGCTGAACGCCCCGGTCACCGTCACCTCGACCGACGAGGCTGCGGCGTTTGGCGCTGCGCTTTGCGCTGGTGCGGCGGTTGGCATCTTCGCGACGCCGCAAGAAGGCGCCCGGCAGGTCGGCATGACGGCGCGCCAATACGAGCCAGTGCTGGCCTCGAGTGCTGTGTTCAACGAGCGCTTTTCCCTCTATGGCCGCATAGCCGGTGCGCTCGTGCCGCATTGGCCCGACATCGAGAAGCTGGCGCGGCCAGACACCGAGGGGACCGCATGATCAAGGCCGACGAACGACGCGAAGAGATCGCCGACTATGTGATCAAGCTCGGCCAGGTACGCATCGACGATCTGGTCGAGCATTTCGGCGTATCGCGCATGACCATCCACCGGCACATCGACCGGCTGGCGCAGCAGGGCGTGTTGCGCAAGCTGCACGGTGCGGTCACGGTTCAGCCTTCCGGTCTCTACGAAAGCGCCTTCCGCTACCGGGTGACGGTCAACCGGGCCGAAAAGGATGCGCTGGCGCGGACAGCACTCGATTATATCGAAGCTGGCCAGGTGGTGATGCTGGACGATTCGTCAACGGCAAATGCGGTCGCTACGCTCCTGCTCGACGTCAAGCCGCTGACCGTCATCACCAACTCAGTGGCGACGGCTGCACTGCTGACCCATGTCGACGAACTCGACTTCATCTGTCTCGGCGGCCAGTACCACAACACCTACAACGCCTATATCGGCATCGTCTGCGAGAACGCGGTGGCGCAGCTGCGCGCCAATGTGCTGATCTGTTCGGCTTCGGCCATCACCGGAACCACCGCCTTCATCCAGGATCCCAATGTCGTGCGGGTCAAGCAGGCGATGATGGCCGCATCGGTCAAGCGTATCCTTCTGATCGACCATGCCAAGTTCGACAGGATCGCGCTGCATGTCTTCGATGATCTGACCAGCTTCGATGTCGTGCTGGCGACCGAAGGCCTGGGCGATGCGCGGGCGCAAGCCCTCGAACGGGCCGGCGTGAAGCTGCGCATCGTCAAGACGAAAGCGCCATGAGCTCGAGCGAAGCAATACGTACGGAAAATCCAGCCGGGCGTCTGGCCGCTATGGCCGGAGCCGGGGAGGTCGACGTCGTCATTCTTGGCGCCGGCATCAACGGGGCAGGGCTGTTTCGCGATCTGTGCGCGCAAGGCGTCAGCTGCCTGATCGTCGACAAGGCGGATTTCGGCTCCGGCACGAGTGCTGCGCCATCGCGGCTCATTCATGGCGGTCTGAAATATCTCGAAACCGGCGAGTTCAGGCTGGTGGCGCAGTCGACGCTCGAACGCAATTTGCTTTTGAAAAACGCGCCGCACTATGTCAGCCCGCTGCCAACGGTCATCCCGATCTTCTCCTGGAGCAAGGGCATGCTGGCTGCGCTGCGGACGCTGTTCGGCTCGACCAGCGCGCCGCGCAGCCGTGGCGCCGTCCTGATCAAGATCGGCCTGATGATCTATGATTTCTATGGCTCGCGAAACCAGGTCATGCCGCGTCACCGCATGGTCGGGCGGCGCCAGGCGCTCAGTGAGATGCCGGCGCTCGCCCCCTCGATCGTCGCCACCGGCACCTATTACGACGCCAAGATAAGCCACCCCGAGAGGCTCGTGCTCGAACTGATCCTCGATGGGCTGCAGGCAAACGAGGCCTCGGCCAGCGCGAACTACACGGCGCTGGCGAAGTCCGCCGATGGCGTGCTGACGTTCCAGCCGGAAAACGGCGCGGCCTTTTCGGTGCGGCCGAAGCTGGTGGTCAATGCCGCCGGTCCATGGATCGACGATGTCAACGATTCGCTAGGCGCGCCGTCGAAGATGATCGGCGGCACCAAGGGCTCGCACATCCTGTTGAAGCACGACGAGCTGGTCAAAAGCCTGGCCGGACGCATGCTCTATTTCGAGGCCGATGACGGCCGCATCTGCCTTGTCTACGACTATCTCGGCCTGGCGCTGGTCGGCTCCACCGACATCAAGGCCGACAACCCCGACGCGGTGCGCTGCGAACCTGACGAAGTCGAGTACCTGCTCGACAGCGTACGGACGCTGCTGCCGGGGATGGCGTTCGAGCGCGACCAGATCGTCTATGCCTATAGCGGCATCCGGCCGCTGCCGGCCTCGGATGCATCGGTGCCCGGCTTGATCAGCCGTGACCACTCGGCGCCCGTCGCCGAGCCGGATCGGAACAGACCATTCGCAGTCATCTCGCTGATCGGCGGCAAGTGGACGACCTTTCGCGGCTTCGCCGAGGAAGTCGCCGACACCGTGCTCGGCCGCCTGCAGCGCAGCCGCAAGGTGACGACGCAGACCATGCCGATCGGCGGCGGCAGGGATTTCCCGGCTGATGCTGCAGCGCGAGCAAGTTGGCTGGCTCTGGCTCACTCGGAGACGGGCGCTGGAGAACGGCGTCTCGAGGCGCTGCTGTCGCGATATGGCACCAGAGCCACGCAGATCGCCACACATGAACCGGATGATGAGGGCCGACTGCCGGATTCAGAAAGCTACAGCCGATCGGAAATTGACTACATCGTCCGCACCGAGTTCGTCGAACATCTGGCCGATATCGTCATGCGCCGCAGCACCCTGGCGATATCAGGGTCACTGACGGGCCGGGATCTGCAGGAGATTGCGACGATTGCCGGACGGGCGCTGGGCTGGAGCGCCGGGCGCCTCGCAGAGGAAGTCGAGGCCGCCGCCCTGGAACTCGAGGACCGGAACCTGATGCGGCTGGGCTGATCATTCCGTCGCCGATGCTCTTTCCCAAGGCAATCCGGTCGGTTTGCCTAAGGATGCGTCGCATCCCCAATCGCTCAACTCACAGGTGGATTGGGATTTTGCCGATGTCAGATATTATTCTGAAGAAACAGCTAGTTAGCAAAAAATTAGATAGCCGATGGCTGTGCAATTCTACTGGCTCAGGCACGAAATAACACAGATTGACGTTAAATTAACATAGCCGTATGATCGAGTAACATGCTCACCTCCTAATGGGTCGATGTTGCCCGCCGAAATGCCGGCAGACCGGCGTTTCGGGAAGGGCGAGACCTGTGAATTCCCCATATGTGCATGCGCCAAATCCGGCGAGGGATTGACAGCGATGCAGGGATGTGAAAATTTTTGCACACAAAGATAATAATATCATCTCAGGGAGGAGATGTCTTGAAATCCGGCGGAGCCACTAACCGCGATTATGAGTCCAGCCTCGCCACCCGCGCGGCCTGGCTTCACTATGCCGGGGGTCTGACGCAGGCCCAGGTGGCCAAGCGGCTCGGCCTGACCAGCCTCAAGGCGCATCGGCTCATCACCCGGGCCACCCAGGATGGCCTTGTCAGGGTGATCATCGACGGCGATGTCGGCGAATGCATCGACCTCGAGCAGCAGCTGATCACTGCTTACGGGCTCGACTACTGCGAGGTTGTTCCTGATCTCGATCAGGACGAGCTGCCGCTGAAGGCGCTTGGCATCGCCGGCGCTCAGTTTCTGAAGCGGGAGATCGATCGCGGCGAGGACATGCTGATCGGCGTCGGCCATGGCCGTACCCTTGCCGCAAGCGTCGAGTATCTGACGCGCACCGCCGCTGCCCATATCCGTTTCGTCTCGCTGCTTGGCGGCGTGACGCGCAAATTCGCGGCCAACCCGCACGACGTCATGCATCGGCTGGCCGAGCGGACCGGCGCGCAGGCCTATGTGATGCCGGTGCCTTTCGTCGCCAACACCGCCGAGGACCGTGAAGTGCTGCTTGGTCAGCGCGGCATTAGCGATGTCTTCGCCCTCGCAAGCCGGTCCGACCTGATGTTCGTCGGCATAGGGACCGCCGAGCGGGAAGCTTCGTTGGTCGCTACCGGCATGATCGAACATTCCGAAATCGATGAGGTCGAACGCGATGGCGGCGTCGGCGAGTTGCTCGCCCACTTCTTCGACGACAAGGGGCGCCCGGTGGAAACGGCGTTGTCGGACAGGATTCTCGCGCTTCCGCGGGATCAGTTGAAAGGTCGCCGGATCGTCGCGGTCGCCGGCGGCAAGGTGAAAATACGCGCCATCAAAGCGGTGCTCGAAAGCCGCTATCTGAGCGGCCTGATCACCGACGAGTCCACCGCTCGTGCCCTTGTCGAACAGAACAAACCCAATGGCGCGAAGCGCCATGTGAACGGAGGATCGTCAAATGCGTGACAAGCGCGGATCAGCCTTGCTGGCGGTTGCGTCATGAGCGTGAAAGCCGCCACCGCATCGACCAGGCCGGCTTCGCCCGCCCTGCGTCGGGCACTTGCCGGCGCCGCGGTTGTCGTCCTGCTCGGCGCCATGGCGCTCG